>JBGPHO010000134.1:0-7268 GCA_041484425.1 Gemmatimonadaceae bacterium | reverse complement strand
CGCGGTCCGCGTACAGCTCGATCCGACCTCCCTCGCCAATCGCGGCATCGGGATCGACGAAGTGGCGGATGCGATCGGGAATCAGAACGTAAGCATGCCGACCGGGACGCTGTGGGGTCCCAACAGAGCGTCGACGATCCGCGCGAATGGCCAGCTCCAGAACGCCGGGGAGTTCCGCCAGATGGTCGTCGCTTACCGCAACGGCGCGCCCGTGCACCTCGACGAGCTCGGCCAGGTCATGGACGACGTCGAGAACAACAAGGTGGCGAGCTGGTATAACGGCGACCGGTCCGTCGTGCTGGCAATCCAGCGGCAACCTGGAACCAACACCGTCGCCGTCGCGAACGGCGTGAAGACTCTCGTCACATCACTACGCGGCCAAATTCCGCCGAGTGTGGAGATTCAGACTCTTTACGACCGGTCAATTTCGATCGAGGAGTCGGTGGGCGATGTGAAGTTCACGCTGATGCTCACGCTGTTCCTCGTGGTCATGGTGATCTTCGTGTTCCTCCGGAACATCTCGGCCACGATCATTCCGAGCCTGGCACTGCCGATGTCACTGATCGGCACGTTCGCAGTGATGTACGTGTTCGGGTACTCGCTCGACAACCTCTCCCTGATGGCTCTTACCCTGGCGGTTGGCTTCGTCGTCGACGACGCCATCGTGATGCTCGAGAACATCGTGCGCCACATGGAGATGGGTAAGGCCCCGATGAAAGCGTCGTTCGACGGCTCGGCTGAAGTGGCGTTCACCATTCTCGCGATGACCATGTCGCTGACGGCGGTGTTCATCCCGCTGCTGTTCATGGGCGGGATTCTCGGGCGCCTCTTCCACGAATTCGCAGTCACGATTGGAACTGCTATTCTCGTGTCCGGATTCGTCTCGCTCACACTCACGCCGATGCTCGCGAGCCGGTTCCTGAAGCCGCCGTCGCACCAGCACGGAAAATTGTTCAATACTTCCGAGCGCGTGTACGAGCGGATCCTCGGGCGTTACGAGTCCAGTCTCAACTGGGTGATGGACCACCGGTTCGCGGCGCTGATGTTTTCGCTGCTGATTCTGGTAGGCACCGTGGTTCTGTACAAGGCGGTGCCGACCGGTTTCATACCGACCCAGGACACGGGTCAGATCGTCGCGACTACGGAAGCGGCTCAGGGCACCTCCTTTCCCGAGATGGTGAGGCACCAGCAGCAGATCGCCGCGATAGTCGCAGAGGATCCGAACATCGCTGGCTTCATGTCGTCGGTCGGAGGTGGCGGAGGAGGCGGGAGCGGCAACCAGGGGCGAATTTTCCTGGGGCTCAAGCCCCGCAATCAGAGGGCGAGTGCGGACGAGATCGTCAACGAGCTGCGCCCCAAGCTGTCGGTGATTCCCGGCATGAACGTCTTCATGCAGGTGCCGCCCGCCATTCAGGTTGGAGCTAGGTCGGCCAAGAGTCTCTATCAGTTCACTCTCCAGAGCCCCGACATCGAGGCGCTGGATTCCGCGGCGAAGAGAATGGAAGCCAGGATGCGGAATATTGCGCAGATCCAGGACGTGACGAGCGATCTTCAGATTGCGAACCCCCAGGTCAACGTCGATATAGATCGCGACCGCGCCGCATCGCTCGGTGTTACGGCGCAGCAGATCGAGAGCGCGCTGTACGACGCGTATGGCTCGCGCCAGGTCTCAACGATCTACACCCCGAACAACCAGTACATGGTGGTGATGGAACTGTTGCCGCAATTCCAGCGCGACGTCAGCGCTCTGCGAATGCTCTACGTGAGATCGGACAAGGGCGATCTCGTGCCTCTGAGCGCGGTCGCGAATCTGACGCAGAACGTCGGTCCTCTCTCCATCACTCACTCGGGGCAACTGCCGGCGGTGACGATCTCTTTCAACACGCGGCCGGGCATCGCGCTGGGGACGGCGACGGCTGCGGTAGAAGCGGCCGCCGCGACCACCATCCCATCCACGGTCACGACCAGCTTCTCGGGAACCGCGCAGGCGTTTCAGGCGAGCCAGCAGGGACTCCTTGCTCTGCTCATTCTGGCGATCTTCGTGATCTACATGGTCCTTGGGATTCTGTACGAGAGTTTCATCCACCCGGCGACTATTCTTACGGGGCTTCCCTTCGCAGCCTTTGGCGCGCTCGTCGCGCTGTTCATTTTCAGAATGCCGCTCGACGTGTACGGGTTCGTCGGTCTGATATTGCTGGTGGGCATCGTGAAGAAGAACGCCATCATGATGATCGACTTCGCGCTGGAGGCGGAGCGAACGCAGCACATCCCGCCGGCCAAGGCAATCGTTCAGGCAGCGACAGTGCGTTTCCGTCCGATCATGATGACGACGTTCGCCGCGCTGATGGCGACGCTCCCGATCGCGTTGGGCCGTGGCGCCGGCGCGGAGGCACGTCGTCCGCTCGGCGTGGCGGTGGTGGGAGGCCTGGCGTTCTCGCAGCTCGTGACGCTGTACGTCACGCCGGTGTTTTACACCTACTTCGATGAACTGCCGGAGAGAGTGCGCGGCTTCACGAAGAAGACCTTCGCGAGAATTCGCAGGCGCCGCGAACCGTCGCTGGCTCCCAGCGAACGCTGAAAGAATACCCGGGACGAGACTCGAACTCGTAAGGCCATAGGCCGCGGGATTTTGAGTCCCGTGCGTCTACCGATTCCGCCACCCGGGCGTGGTTCAAATTTAGCCGATTGCCGACCGTGTCACGAGAGATCGGCGCGATTATCGATCGTCACGGGCGGCTCCACGTCCGCCGCGACCGTCGATTTCGATCTCCTTCGCTGGATCAGATAAAAACCCAGGATTCCGACAGCGCCCACCACCAATACTGCAAAGCTTACACGCGCGATGTACTTCTCGAGCATCGGCAGGTCGCGTCCGAAATAGTAGCCGAGCGACCCGAATATGATCGCCCAGGCAATGCTCCCAATGGTGGTGTAGCTCACGAACTTCGTGAACGACATGCACGCCGCGCCCGCAACCACCGCCGCCCAGGTGCGAAGTATCGCGATGAAGCGCCCGAACAGAATCGTCTTCGCCCCGTTCCGCTCGAAGAAAGCGTGCGTCCGTTCGATGTGGGATTTCCTGACGCCGATGTAGCCGCCGTACCGCACGACCAGCGGCAGCCCACCCTTGATTCCGATCCAATACCCCAGAACGCCGCCGACAATCGCGCTCAAGGCGGCAAGAATGATCACTATTACAATCGATATATGTCCGAGTGATGCGTACGCCGCCGCGGTGACGAGCGCAATTTCGCCGGGGAGCGGGATGCCGAGGCTCTCGAGGAGCACCAGCCCCACGAGTACCGGATATGTATACGACTGAAGCAGTCGTGAAAGGTGGTGCGCGAAATCAGGCATCTGCAGGTCGAAGGCAATAAAAGAGCCCTCGATCCTTCGGATCAAGGGCTCCAAGCGCTTCAAGCCACGCGAAATGCGGCGGGCTGCTAAGGCCTCTTCTTCAACCCGGGCCGACCGCGCTGCTGCTGACCCATGCCGGCCTTCTCTACATTCTGCCCCGAGAGCTCCTGCGCGCGTCTCCGGAACTGCTGCTGGAGCGCGATGTACCGCGCGCGCTGCACCGGGGTCATGAACCGCGCGAGCTCTTTCTGCTCGGCCTCCACTATCGAGATGCGCTGCTTCTGGAGCCGCAACGATGCGTCGAGCAGGTCGCTCACGTGCTGCTGGTTCGGCTGGCCGCCAGAAGTCATCTCCTGACGGAGCTGGCGCCGGGTTTCCCTCTCCTGCGCCGCAACCTGACTGAGCTGCGGGGCGAAGCGGGCGTTGGACTGTTCCAGCTGCGACATCTGCGCATCGGTAAGTCCGATCCGGTCCTGCGTCAGCCTGGCGACTCGCTCGCGAAACTGCTGGTCGAGAGCCGGCCGGTTCGCCTTGGTGACGGGCGCGGTCACCGGCTGCGCGTATGCAGCAGCCCCGCCAAGCGCGAGAGCCAGCGCAACCAATCGAAGCGATCCCTTCATACGCTTAATCATGATCAAAGACTGTCCCCGCTGTCCACGGAGATCACAGGCTCCGATTCCGAACCCGGAAGCGCATCGAAGCCGTCCATGTCGTTCATCAGCTGCACGAGGCTCCCATCGCTCAGGCCATCGGCGTCGGCGGCGAGAGCAAGAGCGTGCGGGTGCGCCGGCGAGGCTGGCTCGGCGATCTTCGGCGGAGCTACTGGCTCCGCGGTTTCGGAAGCGCCCGCAGGCGTCTTGATCGCCAGCTGCGATGCCGTCGGATTCCCCGTCGTGGTCGCGCCGTTGTCCGCGGGTTTCTGGCGCGTCACCAACAGCGAGCCGGCGCCGACCAAGGCGAGCGCCATGGTCGCGGCGACGAGCCACGACCGCACCGGCGTTCTGGCAGGCGCTTCGATAGTGGGGACAATCGTCCGATATGGCGGTATCTGCCGCACCACACGATCGACATCGATCGATGGCGCGAATACCGCCGCGCTCTTGACGGTGCGAAGGACTTCCAGATCCTCCTGGCAGCTCTCGCACGTCGCCAAATGCGCTTCGACGCGCTGCCTCTCGCCATCGGCGAGGGCGCGATGCAACAGATCCGGAAGCATGTCCTGGATGTCGCGATCAGTGCACTCATTCATCTCTCAAAAACTCCTTTACCGTCTTGATCGCATTGTGGTAGTGAACCCGTGCCGCACCTTCGGTACTTCCCACCACTTCCGCGATCTCCTTGTATGACAAACCCTGCTGCACCCTCAGCGTGAACACCTCACGCTGCGTCGGAGAAAGCGCGTCGAGCGACTTCCTGACTCTCTCCTGTGCCTCATCGGCGATCAGCCCATCGAGGGCGCCGTATTCACTCACGTGATCCGATTCTTCCACGGGAACTGTCTCCCGGCTCCTCCGTTCTGCCCTCCTCCGATCCAGCATCAGCCGCCGCTCGATCGTGAAGAGCCAAGTCCTCAGCGTGCTCGCTCCGCGAAATGAATCGAGCGACGCGAACGCCCTAACGAACGTGTCCTGAACCAACTCTTCTATACCATCCCGCTCCCCGGCGCTCGCGGCGAAGCGAGCGAGGGCCTGCGAATGCCGCCCCACCAACCGTGTCGCGGCACGGCCGTCACCGGCCCTCCAGCGGTTGATTAACTCCATATCTGTCTCTTCAGGCCTGCCCTCGGGGCTAGGAGTCATGGAGCCTCATCCGGTAGACGTTCCCCGGAGGCCTGCCGTTAAGGCCGATTGACCCGGCCGAATGGCACTCATATGCTTTCGCGCTCATCGTTCCCCCAAAACTACTACCCCGAGGAACTCCTGACCCCTTCGCCCCGCCGCAATCCGCTCGAAATGATCTCGCACCGCGGGGCGCATCAAACGCTGCCGGAAAACTCGATACCCGCATTTCTTCGCGCGATCGAGCTGGGAGCGGACGCGATCGAACTGGATGTGCACGCCACGAGCGACGGTGTCGTCATTGTGCACCACGATCCGGTCGTGAAAGCGGAAGGACAGGCGCGAAGGCGAATAGCCGATCTCTCGGCGTCGGAGCTGGGGCGATTTCCGCTCACTGGTGGCGTGGAGATTCCCACGCTTCAAGCGGTTCTCGATGCGATCGGTGACCGGGCGAAAGTTTACGTCGAAATCAAGGCAACGAACATCGAGCCTCTGGTAGTGCGTTGCATTCGAGAGTCGGGCGCGAGCTGCGCTGTGCACGCTTTCGACCATCGCGTTGTCAAAATTGTGAAGATGATATTCCCGGCCATTCGAACCGGTGTGCTCGAAGTCGCGCGCCACATCGATCCGGTGGCATCGCTCGTCGCTGCTGGAGCACAGGATCTCTGGCAGGAGGTGTCGTTCATCGATGAGCAGCTGGTCGCGCGCGCCCATTCTGCCAATGCGAGAGTCATCGCGTGGACCGCCGACGATCCCGACGAGTGGGAAAAAATGAACGAGCTCGGCGTCGACGGCATTTGCACCGATCGCATCGCCGAGCTCGCAACATGGAGCCGCCAACTGCGCTAGTTTATTGCGACCCGTAGCCCTTCTTCGGAGGAATTTCCTTCACATGCGCGCCTTTCTTTGTCTCTCACTGGTGGGAGCGGCAGCCTGTGCATCTGCTCCGTCCCGGACGTCCACTTCGCCTGCGCCGGCTCGCGATTCCGCGCAGGCCGACGTCGGCCGCGGCGGCGTATCCATGCCCAACGCCGATCCGTTTCCCAGCACTTACGTTGCCTTCCCCTCGCGAACGACAGTCATCCGCAACGTCAACGTTCTGACAGCAGCAGGACCGATGATCAGGAACGGCGCGATCCTGCTGCAGAACGGCAAGATCGCAGCGGTCGGTGCGACAGTAAACGCACCGGCTGATGCGCTCGTGATCGATGGCGCCGGCAAGTACGTCACTCCCGGCATCATCGATGACCACTCGCACCTCGGAGTGTACGCTGCACCCGGCGGAAACGCGCTGAGCGATGGCAACGAGGCCACCAACCCCGCTACTCCGCAGGTGTGGGCCGAACATTCCGTGTGGCCGCAGGACCCGCAGTTCCCGCGCAATCTTGCAGGGGGCGTGACGACACTTCAGGTGCTCCCAGGCTCGGCGAACCTGATTGGGGGGAGAAGCGTGGTGCTGAAAGTCGTCCCTGGACGCACGGTGCAGGCGATGAAGTTCCCGGGCGCGAAATACGGGCTCAAGATGGCGTGTGGTGAAAATCCTAAACGCGTTTACGGACAGCGGGGCGGACCTTCGACACGGATGGGGAACGTCGCCGGTTACCGCGCCGCCTGGATCAGAGCGCAGGAGTACCGCCGCAAGTGGGACAAGTGGAACGCCGACCACAAGGGAGACCCACCAACGCGTGACCTCGGCAACGAAACTCTCGCCGAAGTGCTGCGCGGGAACATTCTCGTTCACAATCACTGCTATCGCGCCGACGAAATGGCGCAGATGATCGACATCTCCCACGAGTTCGGTTACAAGATCCGCTCGTTCCACCACGGGGTTGAGGCGTACAAGATCGGCGACCTGCTTGCAAAGGAAGGCATCGGCGCTTCGATCTGGGCGGACTGGGGCAGCTTCAAGATGGAAGCGCTCGACGCGGTGAAGGCTAACATGGCTCTCGTAGATCACGATGGAGCAAGGGTGATCGTCCACTCCGATGATCCATCGGGCTCGCAGCGGTTGAATCAGGAGGCGGCGAAGGCGATGGAGGCGGGCGCCGAGATCGGGCTTCCTGTGAGCGAAGACCAGGCGATCAAGTGGCTGACGATCAATCCTGCGTGGGCGCTCGGGCTCGACGACAAGAT
>JBGPHO010000133.1:0-7324 GCA_041484425.1 Gemmatimonadaceae bacterium | reverse complement strand
CCGGTGCTGACGCGCTGCGGAGTTCCGAAACCGGCTTTGGCGGCGAGTCCCTGAATCTCGATCAGCACGGGACGAGAGCCTTCGAGCAGAGCGGTCACCGCGCTGCCGGACGAATTGTTGAGACGGTCGCCAAGGAAAAGCTCGGATGGATTTTCGACGGCGATGAGTCCTTCCTCCGTCATCCTGAAGACTCCGATCTCGTCCACGCTGCCGAACCTGTTCTTCGTCGCGCGAAGGATGCGGTGCTCCAGCATTCCCTCGCCCTCGAAGTAAAGGACTGTGTCGACGATGTGCTCGAGCGTCTTGGGGCCGGCGATGCCGCCGCCTTTGGTAACATGGCCCACGACGAACACCGTCGTCTCCGTCTCCTTGGCGAAGCGCATCAAGCGCGCGGCGCATTCCCGCACCTGACCGACGTTGCCGGGCGCGCCTTCGAGATCGCTCGTAAATACCGTCTGAATCGAATCGACCACGATCGCATCGAGCCGCTGGGAGCCGGCGGTCGCGATGATCGTCTCGAGCAGCGTCTCATTCAGCAGCGAGACGTCTTCAGCCGATCCGTGCAGTCGCTCGGCGCGCAGCTTCACCTGGAGCGCGGATTCCTCGCCCGAGACATAGAGCGTTGAGTGACCTAGCTCCTGGAGCCGTCCGGCGACCTGAAGCAGCAACGTCGATTTGCCGATGCCGGGCTCGCCACCGACAAGCACCATCGAGCCCGGGACGATCCCGCCGCCGAGTACGAAATCGAATTCCTTGATTCCCGTCTTGAGTCGGCGGCCGGCTGAGCTTTTGATGTCGCGTAGTCGAGGCGTGGGAGCCACACTTCCGCCTTCTCCCATGGATTTCTGACCGCCGGCGCGCCGACTCGATGCGGTCGCTGCCGAAGTCTTCGTCGCCATCTCTTCGACCAGCGAATTCCATTCGCCGCAGACGTCGCAGCGCCCGGCCCACTTGGGGTGGTCAGCGCCGCAGTTCGTGCAGCGATATACGGTTTTTGCTTTCGGGCTCACTGCGGCGCCAGGCGGGGCGACAGATTCTCGAAGCGGGTGTAGGTCTTGTTGAAGTAGAGGTTCACAAAGCCGGTTGGCCCGTTGCGCTGCTTGCCGACGATGATCTCGGCGCGTCCCTCGAGCGAGTTGCCGTCCTTGTCGGTCGGCCCGTCGTACATCTCCTGGCGGAAGATGAACATGACCAGATCGGCGTCCTGCTCGATCGCTCCCGACTCGCGGAGGTCGGAGAGCTGCGGGCGCTTGTTCTCGGCGGTGCGCTGTTCCGGAGCGCGCGAAAGCTGCGACAGCGCGACGACGGGAATTCTCAGCTCGCGGGCAAGCGCCTTGAGCGAGCGGGAGATATAGCTGATCTCCTGCTGCCGGCTCTCGGTGTTCATCGGGCCCTGCATCAGCTGGAGGTAGTCAACCACGACCATCCCGATGTTGTGCTCCATCTTGAGACGCCGCGCCTTGGACCGCATCTCGAGCAGTGTCATGGCCGGCGTGTCGTCGATCCAGATCGGCGCGTGGCTCAGAATTCCGGCGGCGCGACCGAGCCGCACGAATTCCTCGTCGTGGAGCTTTCCCTTGCGCAGTCTCTGGGCATCGACCCGACCCTCCGAAGTGAGCAAGCGCTGCACGAGCTGCTCCTTGCTCATTTCCAGAGAGAAGAACGCGACCGGCACGTTGTTGTCGAGCGCGGCGTTCTGCGCGATGTTGAGCACGAAAGCGGTCTTTCCCATTGACGGTCGAGCGGCGACGATGATGAGGTCGGATGGCTGGAAACCTGCCGTCAGCTCGTCCAGATCCTTGAATCCACTCGCCACTCCCGTAATCGATCCGCCGCCGCGCTGGATCTCCTCGATCCGCTCCATCGTCGGCCAGAGGAGCTCCTTGATGCGCATGAAGCCTTCAGAGCCGCGGCTCTGGTTGACTTCGAAGATCTTGTGCTCTGCTTCGTCGAGCAGCTCGGTCGCCGGCGAGCCGGATTCGAACGCTTCGGAGACGATGGCAGTCGAGACTTCGATCAGCCGGCGCCGCAGCGCCTTCTCGCGAACGATCTTGGCGTGATACTCGATGTTGGCCGACGTCGGAACGGCGTCGATCAGGAATCCGATGTAATCCTTGCCGCCGCTCGATTCGAGGGAGCCTGATCTTCCCAGCTCCTCGGAGAGCGTGAGCGGATCTACGACATCGCCGCGCTCGGAAAGGCCGACCATCGCGCGGAAGATCCGGCGGTGGCCCTCGCGGTAGAACATCGTATCGTCGAGGAATTCCGTCGCGCGCAGAATGGCGTCGGGATCCATGAGCATCGCCGACAAGACCGCCTGCTCCGCGTCTTCGGAGTAAGGCGGCCGGCGATCCTTGTATGGGTCACGAACGGGGGCTGCTATCGAGTATTCTACGGGCGAGCTTGACATCTTCCCAAGTCGGGCGTTTCCACGCCGGGTTGCGCAGCAGCGCCGCCGGGTGATAGGTGACGACGAGCGGTATGCCGTGGTACTGGTGCACGAGCCCACGGAGCTGACCGAGCGGAGTCTTTGTGTTTAAGAGAGTTTGGGCTGCGAAGGTTCCAAAAGCAACTATGACCTTTGGCTTGATCAGCTCAAGCTGCCTGATCAGGTAGGGACTGCAGGCTTCGACTTCCTCCGGAAGCGGATTTCGATTTCCCGGAGGTCGATGTTTGAGCACGTTGCAAATGAAGACCTGTTCCCGCTTCAGGTCGATCGCCGCGAGAATCTTTGTGAGTAACTGGCCTGCTTGCCCGATGAACGGGCGGCCGGTCTCGTCTTCCTTCGCGCCGGGCGCTTCGCCGACGCAGACCAGCTCCGCGTTTGGACTCCCTTCTCCCGGCACGGGATTGGTCGCCGTCCCGGACAATGAGCAGCGCGTGCACTTCTTGACCTGCGCCGCGATCGCCTCGAGCGAGTCGAGGCTCTCGATCGCACCGGGTATCAGCTCCGCTTCTACGGACGCCACGACAATTCCCTTTCGGGAAATGACGATTCCTTTTTTGATCGGCATCTCGTGGGTGACTTCTGGAGTTGTGGGCTCGGCAGTCTTCGAGCCCGATACCCAGGCGGGTACCGGAGCGGTTGTCGCGGTCTCGGCGATCACCTCTGCCTCTTTGAGAGCCGTGCGCCAATTGTCCGATTGCTCGCCCGCCATCTCGCGAACGCTCAGGCGTTGCTCAGTGGACGCCACCGTCCGTCCGGCGGCCCCGAGCAGTCGCATCACGTCTTCCACGTTCAGTGCGTCGAGCACCAGCTCGGATTCCCCGAGCTCGCGGCGCTGCTCGAGATAGCGCCGGAGCAGAACTCTAGCGTCCATTCAGCTCCCTTTCAACGCGATCGAGAAGTATTTCGGCCAGTTCGGTCTTCGGCATCAGATCGAACTCCTCTTCCTTCCCGTCGCGCGTTATCACGGTAACGCGATTGGTATCGGCCCCAAACCCGGCGCCAGGCTCCTTCGCGAGGTTCAACACGACAAAGTCGAGCTGCTTGGACTTGAGCTTCTCCTTGGCGTTCCGAATTCCATCCGTCGTTTCGAGCGCGAATCCAACTATGACGCTCTTCTTCTTTCGCCTGGCGATGGTCGATTTGAGGATGTCCTCTGTCGGCTCGAGGACAATCTTCGGGGCGGCACGCCCCTTCTTGATCTTGTCCGGTGCTTCTGACGTTGGCCGGAAATCCGCTGGTGCCGCCGCCATGATCAGCACGTCGGCGGCAAGAAGTTTTTCGGCGACCGCGCGCGCCATCTCCCGCACGGTGTCGGTCTTCAGAGTCTGTATCTCCGATGGAAGGGGGATGTCGACGTGGCCGGCAATCAAGGTTACCTCGGCGCCCCGTCTCCACGCAGCCCGCGCGAGCGCAACGCCCATTTTGCCGCTGCTGTGGTTGGAGATGAATCTCACCGGATCGATCGCCTCGCGCGTCGCCCCCGCGGTGACGATGACTTTCTTCCCCTCGAGCGAGGACTTCGATTCGAGCAGCCGCCCGAGACGATTCATGATTTCGTCGGGCTCGGGCATCCGTCCCGGGCCGCTTCCCTCTCCGACGGCCAGCGGACCCTCGGCCGGCTCGAGTATCTCGTAGCCCAGTGATCGAGCGTGCGCGACGTTACGCTTTGTCTGGGCGTGCGACCACATCCGGTCGTTCATCGCCGGAACCAGCAGGACCTTCGATGTCGCCGCCAGCAGGCAGGCGGTGAGCAGATCATCGGCGAGTCCGTGCGCGGCTCTGCCCACGAAGTCCGCCGTCGCCGGCGCGACGACGATCACCTTCGCTTCGCGCGCAAGCCGGATGTGATCGAGCGCGTGGCCGGGCCCGAAGATTTCTGTGTGCACCGGACGTCCAGTGACCGCCTCGAACGTGATGGGGCCGATGAACTCGCGGGCGCCGCGAGTCATGACGACGTCGACCTCAGCTCCCGCTTGTGTAAGCAAACGCGCCAGCCACACTGACTTGTAGCTGGCGATGCCCCCGGTTACTCCGAGGAGGATGCGGCTGCCCGCAAAAGGGCGCGCGGTAATTACTCCGTGCGATGCCGCGGGACCACGCGGTACTCGACCTCACCGCCCGTGAGCTCCTCGAGCGCCCGCGTAGTGAGCTTCTTCTCGCCCGGCGCCGACCGATCGCGCGGGAACTCGTTCAGGACGCGCGCGTACTTGGCCGCGACCAGAACGCCCAGATACTTGTTGGTCGCATGCTTCGCGACTTCGCTCGGAATGAATACCTGCATTTACTTCCTCGCTGAGTAGTGATCGATGGCGCGCTGAATCCCGCCCATCAGCTCTTCGATTCGCGCATCGAGTGCCCCATTGCGTGCGCGCTTCAAGCCTTCCGCATCGATAATGCTCGACACCGCACCCACGGCGGAATCGATTTCGTCATTGACGATTACGTATGGGTACAAATCTATCGCCTTTAGCTCGGCTTTGGCACTCTTGAATCGACGAATCAGTGATTTAGGATCCTCCGTGCCGCGGGCTTTAAGGCGTTCCACCAGCACCTCGGCCGTCGGCGGGAGAATGAATATGAGTACCGAATCGGGAAACGAGCGCGCAAACTGCTTCGCCCCCTGAACATCGATGTCCATTATCACGTGCCTGCGGGACGAGAGAACCCGCTCTACCTCCGCCCGCAGCGTTCCGTACAGGTGGCCATGAACCTCGGCCGACTCCGCGAACTCGCGGGCAGCTCGGCCACGCTTGAACTTTTCGAGCGAGAGGAAATGGTAGTCTTTGCCGTCTATTTCTCCCTGCCGCGGAGGCCGCGTCGTGCACGATACCGAGTAGCCGACATCCGCTCTCATCGCCAGCAGCTTGTGAGCGATGGTCGTCTTTCCGCCACCGGAAGGCGAAGACAGGATGATCGGGAAAGGCATTACTCGAGGTTCTCGACCTGCTCGCGTATGCGCTCGAGCTCTTCCTTGATGGCGATCACGTCCTCCTGGATCGGAGCATCGCTCGCCTTGCTGCCGATAGTGTTCGCTTCGCGCACCATTTCCTGGAGGATGAACCCAAGTCGCTTGCCGACGGGGTCGTCGGTGTTGGATTGGGCCGTCTCGCGGAACGCCGCCAGGTGCGACCGGAATCGATCCAGCTCCTCCGCGACATCCAGTTTGTCGGCGAGAATTGCGATCTCCTGGGCGATGCGCTGAGGGTCGGCTCCCGCCGCGCCGATCAACTCCGAGACGGTGCGCGTGACCCGCTCGTGCTGCTCCTTCAGGCGGACAGGGGCCCGCTTCTCGACTCTCGCCAGCCTCGTTTCCACGGCGGCCACTCGTTCGACAAGAAAGCCGGCGAGCTGAGCTCCTTCGGCGCGTCGCATTGAAATCAGGCTGTCGACGGCCTTGTGAACGATCGCCGCCAGCGCTGCCCCGGCGCCGGGGTCCACTTCTTCCTCACTGGGTGAAGCCACGACATCCGGCAGCCGAAGAATCGTGGCGAGATCCACTTCGCCGCCAAGCCCGTGTTTTTTCTGGAGCTCCTTGAGTGTTACCGCGTACTGAGCCAGCCGGACTTCATCGATGACCGGTCCGCGGCCGGCAGCCCGGTCGATGCGCGCCGTGAGAGTCACGTGACCGCGCGCGATCTTCTGACGTAGAATCTCGCGGATTTCGCCTTCCCAGCGTGAGAAGGCGGAGGGAAGCTTGAGGTTCGGGCTGAAGAACCGGTGATTGACGGTCCTGATCTCGACGCCCACTCTCGCGTCGCCGACAGCGCCGTCGGCAATGCCGAACCCCGTCATGCTGGATATCATGTGAAGTGGGCTATCCTATGGCACGACAAGGAGTTTGTCAATTCCAGAAATCCCATCTGACACCGTAGATCGCGAGCACGCGCGGCATCTCGAACCCAGGAACCACCTGGTACAGGTAGCCCATGATATTGCGCTGCTGGTAGCTCAGGACAGCGCGCATGATCCTGATCTCGAGAAGGCCCGAGAGCGTTTTCGCGACGGGAGTGGGCAGGTCGCCGGCGTCCAATGGGAACGTGGTGTGTCCCCGGTATTCGTAGATTCCGGCCGCTCGGACTTCGAAATCGCCCCTCGGAAAGCGCTTCGCGAAGTTGTTCGAGTAGTTGATCTCCGAGCGGCTTTGATAGCGGGGCTGGTAGCTCCCAGCCGTGTCCCACCTGGTTACCCAGGCGTCAATGCCGAACCCTCCGCGAACCGGTCCTCGGATGGAAGCCGTCCTCCCCGAGATTCGGCCGGGCCCCGTTGGCAAAAGGAGCGTGTCGTAGACGACCGGCGCCAATCCCGGGCTCCTGTCAGTAGTGATGTATCCCGCTGAAAACCAGGGCCCGAACAGCCTGAGGCCGACCTCCGCCCGCGCCGATGTCGTGGCGGATTGAGTGGACACGCCCGAAGTAGCGGGAGTCGATCGCGCCACGGTCCCCGACAGGGCAATGAATGGGAGCGGCTGAGCGCGAATTCCGGCGTCGGCGTTGGTTGTTTTGCGAAATCCATCGTGCTCGACGAATCCATTCACGGTGCCAATCGGCGTCACAATATCCAGCCGCCCGCTGGCGCCGTTGTACGTCGAGCCGCCGAGCGCGCGCAGCCGATCCCCTGCCTCGAATCGCGCGGGGCCGAGGGTGAAGCCCGCGCTCAAGTTGTACTGGGTCTCCGAGACGCGCCTCTCCAACGTATCGGACAATGGTGACGCCGACACCGTTTGGTCTGGCCCCGTCCTGCCCTTGAACGCGAGCGACGAAACAGTGACTTGAGCCCATGGTCCGCTCTCGACCCCTCCCACGGCCGCGCGGATGTATGCATCGGTGTTCGTGGCGTCCAGCGACAGCACGGGTGGGCGACCAACCACGGGCCGCT
>JBGPHO010000132.1:0-7375 GCA_041484425.1 Gemmatimonadaceae bacterium | reverse complement strand
CTGGATGGCGTTCATCGTTCAGGTGCTGATGGTGCTGGCGTTCCCGGTCATCACGATCGCGCTGGTGTTCCTGCTGTTCGACCGCTTCTTCGGCACGAACTTCTACAACACGGTGAGCGCAGGCGCCGATCCGCTGCTATGGCAGCACCTGTTCTGGATCTTCGGGCACCCGGAGGTCTACATCCTTGTGCTCCCGGCATTCGGACTCGTCTCCGAAGTGTTGCCGACGTACTCGAAGAAGCCGTTGTTTGGCTACCCGGTCATGGTGTACTCGGGCATCCTGATCGCCGTCCTCGGCTTCGGCGTCTGGGCGCACCACATGTTCGCGGTGGGAATGGGCCCGATCGCCGATACGTTCTTCGGCCTGACCACGATGCTCATTGCGATCCCGACCGGAGTGAAGATCTTCAACTGGATCGCGACGATGGCACAAGGTGCCATTCGCTATACGACTGCAATGCTTTTCGGAATCGGCCTTGTCGCTTTGTTCACCATCGGCGGCATCTCCGGAATCATGCACGCATCTCCGCCCGCGGATCTCCAGCAGACCGACACGTACTTCATCGTCGCGCACTTCCATTACGTGCTGTTCGGCGGCTCGATCATGGGCATCTTCGCCGGCATCTATCACTACTTCCCCAAGATCACCGGCCGCCTGATGGACGAGAAGCTGGGCAAGATCCACTTCTGGCTCAATTTCGTCGCCATGAACCTCACCTTCTTCCCGATGCATTTCTCGGGAATGCTCGGGATGCCGCGGCGCGTCTACACCTATGATGCGGGCCAGGGTTGGGATCTCTTCAATGCCATGTCCACAGCCGGCGCGATGATCTTCCCGATCGCGACGCTGATCTTCATCTACAATTTCTTCGTCAGCCGGAAGCGTGGAGAGATCGCCGGATCCAATCCATGGGGTGCGGGAACGCTCGAGTGGACGATTCCCAGCCCTCCGCCGGAGTACAACTTCGCGAAGATCCCGACCGTGACGAGCAGGTATCCGCTGTGGGAAGGAAAGGAAGTCGACTACGAGTGCGCCCGCATAAACTCGCAGGAAGGCAAGACCGCGGCTGATCTCGGGATCGTAGTGCCGTACAACACCATCAAGCCGCTTTTTGTGGCACTCGGCCTGATCGTCATGTTCTGCGGACTCATTTCCTCCCGCGCGCTCATCGGCGTCGGCGCGGCGTTTATGATCTTTTCTCTCTACAGCTGGCTCCTGAGCCCGCTCGAGCCGGAGCACCACTAGACAATGTCCGCATCCGTCACGCACACGAGCGCGCCCGCGTCGCACCACTACACGACGCTGGGGCTCGACAGCCGCAAGGTCGCCATCTGGGCCTTCATCGGCTCCGAGTGCATGCTCTTCGTTTCGTTGATATCGACATATCTGATTTACAAGGGACGGAGCATCGTCGGTCCGTTTCCGCACGAGACGTGGACGGACCCGGCCACCGGGCACGTCTTCAAGCCGATCCTCAACATTCCGGTGACCTCGGCTTCGACATTCGTGCTACTCATGTCGTCGCTGTTCATGGTTCTTGCTCTGGCCGCCGTTCAGAACAAGGAGAAGCCCAAGCACACGCGGGGTGACCGGATTCTTGGCAACTCCAAGCTGTGGCTCTGGATGACTGCGATCGCCGGCTCGACCTTTCTCGGATTTCAGGCGTTCGAGTTCACATCGTTCGTCCATGAAGGGCTGTCGATTCGGACGAACCTGTTCGGCTCTTCCTTCTTCACGCTCACCGGCTTCCACGGCGCGCACGTGACAGCGGGCGTGATCTGGCTGGTCACGCTGCTCGCAATCGATTACCGGCGGGGGCTGGGCTCGCGCGATTCACTGCTCGTGGACATTGCCGCCCTTTACTGGCACTTCGTCGACGTGATCTGGATCGTGATTTTCACTCTCGTTTATCTCATCAAGTAACCGGCAGGAATGATGGACTCTCACGCCAGCATGACCAATCTCCCGGATTCGGCCGAAGCAGACGCGCACGCCCCGCACGCGGAAGAGGAACACGCGCATCCGACCTGGTCCACCTACTGGAAGGTCGCTCTCATTCTCGCGCTGATCACGGTCGGTGAGGTCTGGGCCTACTACATCCCGTCCTTCGTCGCGGGACGCGGATTCATCCCCACGCTACTGACCCTGTCCGCGCTCAAGTTCACGATCGTCGTGATGTTCTACATGCATCTCAAGTACGACGCCAGGATTTTCCGGGTGCTCTTCACCGGCCCGCTCCTGATCGCCTCGCTGACTCTACTGGCCTTGATGTTCCTCTTCGGACATCTCTACATCAAAGTCATGTAGCATGTTGTTCCTGGCGCTGCTGCATCCCATCGCCAGCCTCAGCTGGTGGCGATGGTCGGTTCATCCGAGTACGGCCATCGGCATCGCGGCGCTCGGCGCGCTCTACATCTGGGCGTCCCGCAGACTCCGGCAGGAGCCCACCCGCTCCCAGAAAGCTTACTTCTTTACCGGCCTGCTCCTGCTGTTCGCCTCGCTCAATGGTCCGATCCACGATCTGAGCGACGACTATCTCTTCAGCGCGCACATGGTGCAGCATCTTCTGATCACGCTGGCGGTGCCGCCACTGCTGCTGGCCGGCGTGCCTGGTTGGATGTTGCGGCGACCTCTGTCCAACAGATTCATTCGCCCGATCGCGCGATTCTTTACGAGAGCGCCCATCTGCTTCGTCGTCTTCAACCTCATGATCGCGGTTTGGCATCTGCCGCAGTTCTACAACGCGGCAATGGCGAATCACAATCTGCACATCCTCGAGCACTTGTTGTTCATGGCGGCCGCGGTGCTGATGTGGTGGCCGCTCATGAGCCAGCTCCCGGAATTTCCACGGCTCGCGTATCCGGGGCAGATGCTCTACAGCTTCCTAATGAGCATCCCGATGTCGATCGTCGCCGTGTACATCGCGATGGCCGACCACGTGCTCTACCCCGCGTACAGTGCGGCACCGCGCGTGCTGCCACTTTCTCCGCTCGAGGATCAGCTCCTTGGCGCGCTCATCATGTGGATCCCGGGCGGGATCATCTTCATCATCATCATGACGGTGGTGTTCTTCAAATGGAACGCCCGCGGCGAAGACTCGACCGCGGGCGCGCAGGTGGACTGGAAGCCGTCGACCGCCTAATCGTCGTCGGTTCCTTCGAGCGCCTGCTTCAGCTGTCGTTCCAGCCTCGGGTGCTTGCGCCACAAATAGCCGAGCATCAGCCCAGCGGCCAGTAAATTGGCGACGAAGATCTGAACCCACGCGATCTGACCCAGCGCGGATTGCGCAAAAGCCGCCGCGATCATGTAAAAGCCCAGCGACATCATCACTATCGCCACCAGCAGCCCCGCCAGTATTCCCGGTGTCCGCTCGGCTTGATGCACGATCACGGTCAAAACGATACCCACGACAAAAAAGGCCACGTAGTGGAAGATCGTGTAACCCAGCACCTGTGTGAACGCGGTGTCGCCCATCATGTTCTTTCCCAGCACGCTGACGACGCCCTTGCCGAGAAATATCGGAGTATAGAAGGGACGCCCACCAATGGTGTCGACGACGAGGAACCAGATTGCGATCGCCGTCGCGCCGATGAAGCCGGTGATCACGCCTTCGCGCAGAAAGTTGTGCGGCCGCTCAGCCATCGGTGTCCTCTGCTGCGGTTGGGTACAAGTGTCGTTCGGGGAAAATACGCAACCGCCGGGTATATTCCAAGCGATGCCATTGCTCCCTGGAACTGGAGTGAGTGCGACACTGGCACCGTTCTCGCCAAGCGATGTCCGTCCGTTCCCAGCCTTTCGCAATGATTTCCCAACGCTCAACCGCAGACGATGTTCTCTCGTAAAATTCGAATCGCGATTCTGGTGGCGCTCACCGTCTGCGCTGCCGCTCCAGCCATCCTCGAGTCACAGACCAGAAAGACAACTACCACCAGACGCCGGGCACGGAGGCCGAGACGTAACAGGCCCCCCGCCATTCCCGTAGTTCGCTATGGCACGCCGCGCAGCTCTGCCGACCTGGCGGCGGCGCTCGGGGGACTCACTGGACGTACTCGCAGCGGAATGTGGGGCGTAATGGTGGTTTCGCTCAGTCGCGGCGACACGCTTTACGCGTACAACGCTGGCGAGCAGATGCTTCCCGCATCGACGATGAAGTTGTTGACGAGCGCGATCGCGTTCGAGCGGTTTGGGCCGACCTATCAGTTCAGCACTGACGCGCTCCGTGACGCGCCGGTCGGTCCCGATGGGACGCTCACCGGGAATCTTTACATCCGGGGCGATGGCGATCCCGCCCTTTCCGGAAAGTTTCTGCCCGGCGGTCCATCGGCTCCGATGAATCGCCTCGCCGATCTCGTCGCGTCGAGGGGTATCAAGCACGTCACGGGCAGCGTCATCGGCGACGCGTCGGCGTTCGACGACCAGAAGGTTCCGGAGGGATGGCTCACGCGCTATCTCCAGGCGTCTTACGCCGCGCGCGTGTCGGCGCTTTCGCTGAATGAGAATGTCGTCGTCGTCGCTGTGACGCCGACCTCGCCGGGCAAGCCGGCGACCGTTGTCCTCGAGCCTTCCACCAGCGCGATTCCGCTCGTCGCCAACGTTCGCACCGTCGCGGGCGGCGGAGCGCGACTCTCATTCCGAAAGCAGGGCGATGGTACGATCGTCGCCAACGGCTCGATCGGGTCGCGAACCAGCACGCGCAGATACGTCTACATCGTCGAAGATCCGGCGAGCTTCGCTACCGGCGCGTTCATGAACGCGTTGATAGCGCGTGGGGTCAAAGTCGACGGCGGAATCCGCCTCGGCAAGACTCCTCCCACCGGGGTCAAGGTCGCGAGCCTGCTCTCTCCGCCCCTCGCCAGCATGATCGCGGCGATGAACCGGGAGAGCATCAACCACTACGCCGAATTGTTGTTCAGGAACGCGGCACGCGGTCCGCAGCGGAACGCCGTCGGATCAGTGGCGAACGCCAGCGCCGTCCTCGATTCCTTTTTCGCCAGCAAGATCGGCGTGGACACCGGCAGTCTCGTCTTCAAGGACGGTAGTGGCCTCTCGACCATCGATCGCGTGACCCCGCGAGCGCAGGTCCAGCTCCTGGGCTATGCCCATCGCGCCCCGTGGGGTCCCTGGCTCCACTCATCACTCCCGGTCGCCGGCGACTCCGAGCTCCTGAGGAGACGCATGCGGAATACCCCAGCCGAGGGGAACCTCCACGCCAAGACCGGCACCACGAACGACGTCATTGCGCTCGCCGGGTACGTAACGGCGATAAATGGTGAGGTCCTGGCCTTCTCGTTTCTCTACAATGGCCGGGACCGCTGGACCGCCAAGTCCATGATCGACGTCATGAGTGAGACACTGGCGAGCTTCGGGAGGTAGAATCCCGAGGGATAAACCCTTGGAAAACATATATTTAGGTCAGTTTTCCAAATGCCGAAAAGTGGCATCTTTCCTGCACGGCTGATGGGTGGACGCGTGAGGCCGCCGCGCGAGGTAATAGATATGTCATATCGGACTTTTGTAGACAGAGACGGATCGTATTGGCAGGTCTGGGATTCGCAGCCGACCAAGATGGAGCGGCGGCTAAGCGAGGCGGATCGGCGGCGTCCGAAGTATTTCGCCTGGGGCGGGTCGGAACGTCGGACCGGGTCGGATCGGCGCACCACGAGCCAGCGGCGCATCACCCTCTCGGAGGGCTACGGAGGCGGGTGGCTGACCTTCGAGTCGCTCGACGAAAAGCGGCGGCTAGTTCCGATTCCATCGCGCTGGGAAGATCTCTCGCAGCCCGAACTGCGGGCATTGTGCGAGCAAGCCAAGCGTATCGCGAAGTTCGAGGGTACCAGGTCAGCCTAGCTGGAAACCAAAAAAAAACACCTCCAGCCCGGTCCCGTGCGAGTGAAGACCGGACTGAAGGTGCACTACGGGGTTCGCGCTGGGTGCGCCAACGAACCCGTATTTATCTGACTACGCGCAAGTAAGCGGTCCGTGTGGCAGCGGCTTTGTGCAGTTCTTGGTGACTCCGTCGTGAGTGATGACGACCTTGGCAGTCGCCGATCCGTCGAACGTGATGACTTCCCGCCTCGATGACGTCGAAGGAGTCTGGCCACTCGGTGTGACCGTAGCCGTCATCGACCGAACAATTGTGCCGGCAGTAGGATAGGTCGGATGGTCCTTCTGAATCGGTATGACGAGCCCCGTTGTGGTGTCACCCGCCGATCGCGATGCCGTGAACGCCACTCCGTCCCGGGTGCCCGTAGTCGCATCTGTTCCTGCCGATGTCCCGTTGACTGTGCGCTGTGTACTGCCTGATGCGAGGCCGGACACAGTCAGGTCACTCGACCCGTTGACCGTGCTCGTGACCGTCTCGTGGTGAGTGATGGTGCCGCTCACGCTCTTCTTGATGTTGACGGTGTTGGTCTTGGCGGTGTCGAACGCCTGCTGAACCGCGCCCGACGCATCCAGGAACGAGAACGAGCGGGTTATGGTGAGCCCATCATGGGTGATCGTCGCGCATTCGACCCGATTCGTGGTCGCTGAAAAGGCGCAGTTATCGGAGTGGTCGAAAGCGTCGGATTCCTCACTGTCGGAGTCATCGGCTTCACGTCTGCCGAAATTCTCGAACGGGCCTCTGCCGATTCCGGGCCCAAACCCAAGACCCCCGATGAAGGCTTCCCCGATTCCGCCGCCCATGAATTCGCCCCAGCCGGGGCCATGATCGCCGGAGCTTTCGCCAGCGGCCATTCCCGTTGGCACAAACGCATTGGTCGGCGCCGAGTTTCCAACAAAGCTGCTATTGGTCGCGCCGAAGCTGAGCGGAGCCGAGACGAGAGCAGCGGCCGCCCGTGACGAGCCAACCGGTGAAGTGGCATTATCGGTGGCGCATGCGGCCATGACCGCACCCGCACCAGCTATGAAAAGGATTCTGAGTGGACTGTGCATAGAGTGTCTCCAAAAGTTGGACTGCGCGTTTCTGACCGCGCGCAATTGCTTCTGGAAGGAGAGACACTTGAGCCCTGGGATACCCTACACGGGAGTTTTCCGTCCCCTTTCCTTTCCCTCCGACGTGTTCGGCAACCAGGTCGCCAGACGTTCGCGGAGCTCCGAGAGGGCTTGCCCCATTCGCTTCTCCACCGTCTTGATGGATATCTCGAGCGTGCTCGCAATCTCGGCGTACTTGAGGCCGCTCTGGCGACTCAACTGAAAGACTTCCCGGCAATTCTCCGGAAGCCCTTCGATCGCATCGCGTATCGCGCGCTCGAGCTCGACACCAAGGACCTCTTCTTCCGCGGACGGCGAGCTTGGAGAGTCGAGTGCCGCAAATGCGGCCTCGCGCGCGACGATTCGCTGGTGTCGAACATGATTGAGCGCTCGATTGCGGGT
>JBGPHO010000131.1:0-7376 GCA_041484425.1 Gemmatimonadaceae bacterium | reverse complement strand
CGCCGTCGGCTCGTTGATGATGCGGAGCACGTCGAGGCCCGCGATCTTACCGGCGTCCTTGGTCGCCTGCCGCTGCGAATCGTTGAAGTAGGCAGGCACCGTGATGACGGCTTTCTCGACCTTGTAGCCGAGGTAGTCTTCAGCGGTCTGCTTCATCTTCTGGAGGATCATCGCGGAGATCTCGGGCGGAGAGTAGCGCTTGCCCTGGACCTCAACCATCGCGACATCGTTGGGTCCGGAGACGACCTTGTATGGAACGCGCTTAATCTCTTCGGTGACTTCCGACATCTTGCGCCCCATGAAGCGCTTGATCGAAAAGACGGTGTTCTGAGGATTGGTTACCGCCTGTCTCTTTGCTATCTGACCAACGAGCCGCTCGCCGTCCTTGGTGAAGCCGACGACCGACGGGGTGGTCCGCCCACCTTCTGCGTTAGGGATGACGACGGGGTCCCCGCCCTCCATCACCGCCACGACCGAGTTGGTGGTCCCGAGGTCGATGCCAATTACCTTATCTGCCATCTCTGAATTCTCCTGGCTTTTTAGCCGATCCTGCGCCTGTCGTTTTGTCGATTTTCGCTGATGCCGCAGATTCTGCGGCGCACTGGTCTTCGGCAAGCGAAGGGCCGTTCATTTCTGCCATAACGGCGGAGTTTTGGGGGAGTTCTAGACAATCAGGCCGGCCGATCGTTCAGCTTGGCCGACGCCCGAGAAGACGAGTAGCTTTCCAGCCCAAGTGATTCCACTCAGCGACGAGCTTCCGACTGTCCGCACGCCATGGATGACCTATGCCATCCTGGCTGCCATGTTCCTAACCTGGATTTTCGTGCAGGGGGCCGGGTTCGATCAACAGGCGCTCGCGTCCAGCGTCTGCAATCTCGGGATGGTTCCGGGAGAGCTCACGCACATGGCTCCGTTGGGAGAGGCGGTACCCCTCGGCCGCGGAGTGTCCTGTGTCGTCGACAACGATCCGATCAACATCCTCACGCCGTTCATCTCCATGTTTCTGCACGGCGGCTGGGGGCACATTCTGGGCAACGCCCTTTTCTTCTGGGTCTTCGGCAACAACATCGAAGACAGCCTCGGTCACTTCCGCTTCCTCGTTTTTTATCTTGTCTGCGGCCTGGCGGCGGCGATCGCGCACATACTGGCCCAGCCGGCGTCTCCGCTTCCAACGGTCGGTGCGTCGGGAGCCATCTCCGGAATACTGGGTGCGTACCTGGTGCTCTATCCCAGGGTCCGCGTCAGGATGCTGTTCTTCTTCATCATCTTCTTCAAGGTTATTCCGATTCCCGCCTGGATGGTTCTCATCTGGTGGTTCTTCTGGCAGATCGTCGCGGCACTTCCGGAGCTGACGAACGGCGCCGATCTGAGCGGGGGAGTCGCGGTCTGGGCTCACGTCGGAGGATTCGTAACTGGAGTTCTTCTGGTGAAGTTCTTCGAGAACCGCAGGTTGGTGATCCGGCGCACGGCACCGCGCGTATCGGGCTGATTGGTAGCTCGAAAGTCGGGTCCTGGATAGATTCTTCGCCCAGGCGGCTTCGAAGGGACGCTTCGCGCCTTCTGGACTCTCACGGAGATCGTGCTTTGCGGATTCTTCCTCGCGACGAAAAGTTCTACGACCTGTTCACCGAGCTGGCGAAGAGGCTCACCGCCTCGGCGACCATACTTCAGGAGATGTTTCTTGATCCAACCCACCTGGACGCCAAAGTCACGGCGATCAAGGGGCTGGAGCACGAAGCCGACAACCTGACCCACGATATCATCGATCGTATCGATCGGACCTTCGTCACTCCGTTCGACCGCGAGGACATCCATGCGCTCGCGTCGGAGCTCGACGACGTGATCGATTTGATCGACGGCACGGCGCGTCGGGCCCAGATCTTCCGGGTGCAGCGTGCCCGGCCCGCGGCGGTCGTTCTGGCGGAGGTGCTGGCACGCGCCAGCTGCGCCGTCGAAGAAGGCGTGCGAGAGATGAAGAACGCGAAGCAGGTGTTCGCCATCAGCGAGAAGCTCAAGGTGCTCGAGGAGGAAGGGGACGCCGTCTACCATGACGCGATGGGGAAGCTCTTCGCCGAGGGTGGCGACGCGCTCGAGGTCATCAAATGGAAGGACCTGTACGACAAGCTCGAGGATGCGCTCGACCAGTGTGAGGATGTCGGCAACGTGCTGCAAAGCATCGCGCTGAAGAACGCGTAGTGCTCTACTACGTTACCGCGATCGTTCTGATCGCCTTTGTATTCGACTTCATCAACGGCTTCCACGACTCGGCGAACTCGATCGCCACGATCGTGGGGACGCGCGTTCTGAGCCCGGGCGCGGCGGTGATCTGGGCCGCGTTCTTCAATTTCACGGCTGCGTTCACCGCCGGCGAGCTCGTGGCGAAGGCTATCCAGACGGGGATCATCCGGACGGATATCGTCACTCCCAATGTGATTCTGGCCGGGCTCCTGGGCGCGATCACCTGGAATCTCATTACCTGGTTCTTTGGGATTCCGTCCAGCTCCTCGCATGCACTCATCGGCGGCTACGCAGGGGCCGGCGTGGCGAAGGCGGGTTGGAGCGCGATCACATGGGGCACGAAGTGGGAGCAGACGCTTTCCTTCATCGCCATCTCGCCGCTGGTGGGAGGGCTGGCCGGATTCATCCTGATGGTCGGGGTGTACTGGGCCTTCCGGAACATGGGGCCGGCCCGGGTGGATCGGTTCTTCCGCGGCGCGCAGCTCGCCAGCTCCGCGCTATTGTCGCACGCTCACGGTGCGAACGACGCCCAGAAGACGATGGGGATCATCGTCGGCCTGCTCGTGTCGGTGAAACCGCTCACCGCCACGCAGACGGGAATCTTTCGCCACCTCTACGTGACTGGCGACGGAATCCCACTATGGGTCAAGATGGGAGCGTACACCGCGATCTCGCTCGGTACTTTTTTCGGCGGCTGGAGAATCGTCCACACAATGGGCTCGCGGATCACGCGGCTCCGCCCCGTGAGTGGCTTTGCGGCGGAGACGGGAGGCGCGCTCGCGATCAGCATCGCGACGCACTACGGAATTCCGGTGAGCACGACGCACACGATCGCGGGAGCGATCATGGGCGCCGGCGCGACCTACCGGTTCTCCGCGGTGCGGTGGGGCATTGCCCGAAGAATCGTCTGGGCCTGGGTCATCACGATTCCCGCGTCAGCGGCGGTCGCCGCGCTCAGTTACTGGGCGCTGGCTGCAGGCGGCCTTCGTTGAAGTGATCTTCCTCGTGGTGGTGCTTGATCTGCTTGCCTTCGGCG
Organism: Gemmatimonadaceae bacterium; assembly: GCA_041484425.1. Classification (GTDB taxonomy): domain Bacteria; phylum Gemmatimonadota; class Gemmatimonadetes; order Gemmatimonadales; family Gemmatimonadaceae; genus UBA4720. The sequence goes on along the minus strand of JBGPHO010000131.1, from coordinate 4,102 downwards.
AGATAGACCGCGTCCTCGCCGATGTTCGTCGCCAGGTCGGCGATCCTCTCCAGGTTCCGGCCTACCAGTAACAGCTCGAGGCACGGCGTGATGGTCTTCGCGTCGGCCATCATGTGAGTGAGGAGCACGCGGAAGACGGAATCGTGCAGCGAGTCGACCACATCGTCGTCCTTGCAGACTTTTCGTCCGAGGGCTCCGTCCGCGCGGATGAATGCGTCGAGTGACTCGCCCAGCATCTTGCGCGCTCTCCGCGCCATGACCTCGATCTCGGGAATCCGGATATTCACCTTGGGCATCTCGGCGAGCCGCAGCGCGGACTCGGCGATGTTCACGGCGTGATCTCCCACGCGCTCGAGGTCGTTAGAAACCTTGATCGCGCCAATGATGAAGCGAAGGTCACGCGCCATCGGCTGCTGTAAAGCCAGCAGCTCCACCGCCGCCTGTTCGACCTCGATTTCAAGCCGGTTCAGCTCCGGATCACCGTCGATCACGAGCTTTGCCTTTTCCCGATCGCGGTTCATCAACGCTTCGACGGCGATGTCGGTGCGCTCCTCTGCCGTCGACGACATGCCAAGCAGCGTTTCCTTGAGCGAGGAAAGCTGATCGTGAAAATGCCTGAATCCTGCGGAGCTCGAGTCGGGTGTCATCCAAATCTCCCAGTGATGTATGCCTCGGTGCGCTCTTCTCGCGGACTCGTGAAGATCCGCTCCGTCGGTCCAAACTCGACCAACTCGCCGGTAAAGAAGAACGCGGTGTATTCAGACGCTCTTGCCGCCTGTTGTAGGTTGTGCGTCACGATGATGATCGTCAACTCCCGCTTCAGCTCGTATAGAAGCTCCTCGATTCGCTGAGTAGAGCTTGGATCGAGGGCGCTCGCCGGCTCGTCGAGGAGGAGTAGTTCCGGTTGATTGGCCAGCGCGCGCGCGATGCACACCCGCTGCTGTTGTCCTCCCGACAGGCCGAGCGCGGATGTGCGGAGCCTGTCCTTCACTTCATCCCATATCGCGGCGCGCCGAAGCGAGCGCTCCACGATCTCGTCCACCGACGCTGCGTCAGCGATCCCATTGATGCGTGGACCGTAGGCGACGTTCTCGTAGATGGATTTTGGAAAAGGGTTCCAGCGCTGGAACACCATCCCCACTCGCTGACGTAGAGCGACGACGTCGAGCGACGGGCTGTACACGCTCTCGCCGTCGAGACACAGGTCCCCTTCGTGGCGCACGCCGGGTATGAGATCGTTGAGCCTGTTGATCGATCGCAGGAATGTCGATTTGCCGCAGCCCGACGGTCCGATGAGGGCGGTAACGGATCGAGGCGGGACCTTCATGGAGATGCTCTTGAGCGCCTGCTTCTTCCCGTACCAGAACGAGAAGTCGCGCGCCTCGATCGTGCCAACGGCGTCCGTTACCGCCGAGACGGCGACTGGAGCGACTGCGGTCATCCGAACCGTCCCGTGATGTAGGACTCGGTCCGGGGATCTTTGGGCGCCGTGAATAACTCGCTCGTGGACGCAAATTCGATCAGCTCGCCCATGAGAAGAAACGCCGTGCCGTCCGAAACGCGCGCCGCCTGCTGCATGTTGTGGGTGACGATCACGACGGTGATGGTCTTCCGCAGGTCGTACACGAGCTCCTCGACCTTCTGACTGCTCAGTGGATCGAGCGATGCCGTGGGCTCGTCGAGCAGGATGACTCGCGGCCTCGTCGCAAGCGCGCGTGCAATACAGAGCCGTTGCTGCTGCCCGCCGGAGAGCGCCATCGCGCTCTCGTCGAGCTGGTCCTTCACCTCGGCCCACAGTCCCGCGCGCTGAAGCGCTTCTTCGACGATCTCGCTGGTCGCACCCCGAGCTGCGTGGCTCTTCGAATCGACCCGCAGGCCCGCCGCGACGTTCGCTCGAATCGACATGGTGGGGAAGGGAGTCGGCCGCTGGAACACCATCCCGACGTGACGGCGTACGGCGATGGGGCTGGTGCCTTCTCCGTAAATCGAGCTGCCGAGGATTTCCACCGAGCCCTCGACGCGCGCGCGCGGGACGGTCTCGTGCATTCGGTTGAAGCAGCGGAGCAGCGTTGATTTTCCGCAGCCAGAAGGACCGATGATCGCAGTCACGGCGTTCTGGGGAATCGAGATGGACACATCCTTGACGGCGGCGGTGGCACCGAAGAACGCCGAGAGGTGCCTCGCAACGATGCACGGCGTCGTTTCCGGCGAAGCGATTGGCTCGCGCGCGCGCACCTGCACCACGGGCGTCACGATCCGCGGAGATTTCTCACGAAAGACTTCAGTCGACTGGAGCACCGAACCGGGACCTCGTTGCGAAGCGAGCCGCAATGCTGATGATAAGAACGATCGTGATCAACACGAGCGCGCCGGCCCACGCCTGCCGGTGCCACTCGTCGTATGCGTTGATCGCGTAGGTGAAGATTTGGAGAGGGAGCGCCGCGATCGGCTCACGCACCGATGTCGACCAGAACTGGTTGCCGAACGCCGTGAAAAGGAGCGGTGCGGTTTCGCCGGCGATCCTCGCCACTGCGACCAGCGCCCCGGTAACGATTCCGGCGAGCGCGGTGCGGAGAACGACAGATATCGACGTCCGCCACTTTGGATACCCCAGCGCTAGCGCGGCCTCGCGAAGAGATGTCGGAACGACGAGAAGCATTTCCTCGGTCGTGCGGGTGACAAGGGGAATCATCATCGAGCCCAGCGCGACTCCGCCCGCCAGCGCCGAGAAGTGGCCGATGGGCCTGACGAGAAACTCCCAGGCGGCAATCCCGATGACGATCGACGGAAGTCCGTTCAGTACGTCGGAGAGGAAACGCACGGTGAATGCAAGCGGCGTGCTCTTTTTTTCCGCGAGGTAGAGTCCGGCGCCGATTCCAATCGGGAGCCCGATGACGCTGGCTATTCCGATGAGCACCAGCGTTCCAACGATCGCGTTCGCCATTCCGCCGCCGGGCTCGCCCACCGGCCCCGGCATGTGCGTGAAGAACGCGAGCGAAAGGGAGGATGCGCCCTTCCTGAGCAGGTGAGCGAGAATGAGCAGCAGGGGAAGCGTGGCCAGGATGGCGGCAAGATAGGTAAGGCCTATCATCCCGCCACTCACTAGGTGGCGGCTGCGCGCGGTTCTCATTGGGCGCGCCTCCGCGCGACGCTCCACACGAGCCACCGCGCCACGGCATTCACGATGAGCGTGATAATGAAGAGAATTGCGCCCACAGCCATCAAGGCCGATAGGTGAAGGTCATTCGTCGCTTCGCTGAACTCGTTGGCGATGAGCGACGCCATTGTGTATCCAGGTGCCAGGAGCGATGCGGAGATTTCGGGCCGATTCCCGATCACCATGGTGACGGCCATGGTTTCTCCTAGCGCTCTCCCGAGGCCGAGCATGACGCCACCAATGATACCGGACCGGGCATAGGGAATGACGGCATCACGAATCATTTCCCAGCGCGTTGCCCCGAGCGCAAGCGCAGCTTCCCGCTGCGAGCGTGGGACAGCCATCAGCACTTCGCGCGACACGGCAGAGATGTACGGGAGAGCCATGATCGCGAGTATGATTCCCGCCGCCAGCATGCTCGGCCCGTACGCGGGTCCGGAGAAAAACGGCGTCGCGCCCAGATGCAGCGTGTCGCGAAGAAACGGCATGACCGGCTGGCGAAGCAGCGGGAGGAGAACGAAAATTCCCCACAGCCCGTACACTACGCTGGGAATCGCCGCGAGAAGATCGACGAGGAATCCAACGGGCTGGCGAAGCCACGGGGGCGAGAATTCAGAGAGGAATATCGCGACGCCAATCGCCAGCGGCGTTGCGATGATGAGGGCTACCGCTGACGAGACCAGAGTCCCGAACAGCGCTGGCGCAGCACCGAAGTGGCCCCCGGCGACATCCCAGTCGCTCGTCGTGACTATCGACAGGCCCAGTTTCGAGAAAGCCGGCCACGCCGCCACGAAAATGGCTAGCGCGATCGCCACAACGAGTGCCGGAACGACAAGCGCGCATGCGGCGGTGAGAGCCTCGTAAACCTTATCGCTGAATGCTGACGCGTCGACGCGCAGCTTGCGGCGATCTTTCTCCAGCCAGTCGACCGGAAGCGAGGTCACT
>JBGPHO010000130.1:0-7390 GCA_041484425.1 Gemmatimonadaceae bacterium | reverse complement strand
GCGCCGTAGCCGGTGGTGCCGGCAAGCAAAGCGAGGAGCCGGGAGTCGGAACCGAACCCGCCATACCACGCCGTGAGGTATTCGCTCAATGTGAAGTAGGCGTACAGCAGCGACAGCGCGAGCAGCAGCATCGCGAGCCGCTGGAAGTGTTCGGGAAGGAGATAACGTTCGAGCCGGTAAGCGCGCCGAAAGACTGCCATGGCGGTGATGATGGCGGCGGTGCCCGAAAAGATCGCGCCAATTACGAAGTACGGGCCGAAAATCGTGCTGTGCCAGCCGGGACGCAGCGTCATGCCGAATACCCACGACACCACCGTATGCACCGACACGGCCACTGGAATGATGATGACGGCCATGGCACCGAGCGCTCGTGTCAGGCGGCGGCGGTGTTCCGGCGTCTCCCGGTATCCCAGGGAGAGTCGCTCATAAAGACGCACCAGCCGGGGCGAACGTCCGCGTTCGCGAGCGGCCCGCGCGAGGATCGGCATATCCGGGATCATCGCCACGTACAGATATAGGAAGCTACCCGTGATGTACGTAGTAACCGACACCAGGTCCCAGAGGATCGGCGACTGCAGCCGCCCATGTAGTATGAGGTACAGGATACGATCTGGGCGTCCCATGTCGATGACGACCATGCTCGCACCGATCATAAGTGCGATGACGGTAATTGCTTCGGCCATACGGGTAATCGGCCGCCGCCAGCCCGCATTCGTAACGCGCAGGATCGCAGAAATGAGCGTGCCCGCGTGGCTGATACCGATGAAGAACACGAAGCTCGTCATGTACGCGCCCCACGAGACGTAGTCCCGCATCGCCGTCACATGAAGGCCGGACGCAAGCTGGTAGATATAAGCGACGAGCGCCATCGCGCAGACACCGAGCAAGCTCGCGATCCAGATGCGGCCGGTTCGCCCCAGCGGATCGAGCGTCGCCAGGAGATCCCGTTCGACGACGTTCGGCTCCAGCCGCGCCGGCGATTCCGCTGCCGCGGCGGCGACAGGTTGCGTCATTGCGCTGATTGCGGTTCCCCGCCTCTCGGCAGGTTTCCATGGTTGGCGCCGGGCTCATTGGGGGCTGGATACTGCCGGTTGACCGCCGGCAGATAGAACACACGAGGCTTTGTCCCCAGCTCCTCCATGTAGCGGAAACCGGCGCGGTCGCGCAGCAATTTCGTGAGTCGTACGGTCTTGCCGCTGGAGTTCGTCACGGCATCGTCGTTCTCGTCACCAAACCAGATTGCGCCCATCGGGCAACGGCCTGCGCAGTGGGGCAGCTTGCCTTCCCGCGTCATATCGGCGCAGAAGTCGCATTTCTCGACCGTGCCGACCCGGCGCGGGTAACCCCACTCGGGCGAGTACCCACGCGCGTGGGCGTCCGGCGGATCGTTGGGCCGGCTCCAGTTGAAGACTCGCACTGAGTAAGGGCAGGCGGCCATGCAGAACCGGCAGCCGATGCAGCGCTCATTGTCGATCAGAACAATGCCGTCCTCACGCTTGAATGTCGCACCGACGGGGCAGACGCGCGTGCACGGCGGGTTATCGCAGTGAAAGCAGGGACGCGGGAACCAGTAGGGAGCCATGTCCGGCGAATCCTGCATCTTGAAGATCCGGAGGTACTCTCGATCGGTGGGAATGAAATGATTCTTGGCGCAGGCCAACGCGCATTGGCCGCAGCCGTCGCATGCCGCGAGATCGATGACCATAACCCATCGGCGCCCGGGTACGCCACGCCGCACCTCGTCAGACGTCAGTGCTGAGGCGGCGTAATCCGCCGAGCGTGTTACGACCAGCTCCCCGTCTGGAGTAAGCGCCAGCGTCGCCGCCGCGCGCGGACCGCTCGATTTCTCACCGGCGGCGAGCAGCCGGTCAGCGCCAAGGGCGCCAGCGGTTAATCCGCCCGCGGTCAGTAGCCCGGCTCTCAGAAACTCCCGGCGCGGCATCTTCATGGATACGGAATTCCCTCCGCGACGGAGCGTCGCGACAAGATTGTTGGTTCGCTGTTACAGGCGAGTCTTACATCGATGGCGCTACTTGTTGCCGGCAGCCGCCCCATCGCTCTCAACGACTAGAGTGCCTTTCATCCCGATGGCTGCATGAGGATCGCATACGTATTCGTACCTGCCCTCGGCAAAGCGCCCGTCGATCACGACGTCATATGTCTGACCTTTGGTCGTGAGGTATGGCCCCGATGCGGCAGCGCCGAGTTTGGCCCCGGGCGCCTGTTTCGTGAAGTGCACGTTGTGCATTACGCCTGCGTCCTCGATGAAGCGCACTGTATCGCCGCGGTGCGCAACAACGATCGCGGGCTCGAAGGCGAACGGGATTGGTCCCGCCTTGTTAACGAGCTTCACGAGTATCGTCTGCGGATGGAGAGGCGTCGCTTTCTGGCCATTGGCGGAGGCAGAGAGAGCAAGCATCGCAACCAGCGAGGCGGTCATCAAAGGTTTCAAGTGGGACATGGTTTTCTCCATAAAGGGATCGAACCAATCGAATGTGCCCGAGCTACCGAAGCGGACGCGCGGGCACATTCGAATACAGCAGGAAAGATGGCGTTCGGTTCTGTGCGGTCCGTAAGGGAACGGCCCGAACTTGCATAGGGGAATCCCTCACCTGGCGTAGTCCAGGCGCACATCCCCGTTTCTTTCTGGTCCTAGATTCCATTGGCGGTTGCACCTAACGAGCTTCACGGGTAGGTAGTAATCTTTCGCTGGTTCATTGCTGACATCGGACTCCATCACATGCATCACCTGGCGCCTTAGTGAATTTCCGCTCGCTCCTGCATGTGCTCATCGCCGCCGGCTCGGCCGTGTCCGTCGGAACCGTCGCACCCTGTCTTGGTGCGCAAGATTCTCACAGCGATAGCACTCGCACCACCCGCCCATGGGTCACGAGACATGACGCTGCGGCGGGCGCCCTGGCCGTCCTTGCAACCCTGGCCATAGCGCCCCTGGACGCCCGGACTGCGATGGTAATGCAGGAGAAGCGCCTCCAGGGAAGCGACGATCTGCAACACACCGCGCGTGATCTCTCGTTCCTCGGCGGGCCAGGTCCATTCGTTATTGGCGCGGGTCTGTATGCGGCCGGCCGCCTGACACGAATACCGCGACTGGCAGGTGCCGCGCTTCACATGACGGAGGCGGTTCTCCTTGCGGCCAGCATTACTGGTTTGGGGAAGGGAATCTCCGGCCGAGCGCTCCCATCGGTGAATGACAGTAACCCGGAAAACTTTCAGTTCGGCCGCGGTTTTCATGATGGGAATGGACCATTCGTCTCGTTCCCGTCGGGACATGCCGCTGCGAGCTTCGCGATGGCTGCGGCGCTCACGAGCGAAGCCGACCAATGGCACCCGGGATTGGCTCGCATCGTCGGTCCCATCGCTTATGGGACTGCCGGGCTCGTCGGACTCGCGCGTATGTACCAAAATGATCATTGGGCGAGCGATCTGCCTGTTGCGATAGCAATAGGAACATGGAGCGGCCTCACCGTAGTTGCCCGATCGCATCCGAAATACGTCGAGCGATCGGACACTCGGACCGGCGTTCCTACAGTGCTAGTCGAGTTGCTCCGCTCGACAACCGTCGTGCCGGTCGCGGGGGGAGGCCACGGTGGAGGCTTGGCGTGGTCGATACCGCTGGAGCTGGGTAGCCGCTCTCACGGCCAGTAACAGATCCTCAGCCGTCCGCGACGGCGCACTGATCGCCGCCATTGCGGCATTCAGTTTCATCCCATGGCTGGGACGACTGCATCTTTTCGACTGGGACGAAATCAATTTCGCGGAGGCTGCGCGCGAGATGCTCGTCACGGGTGATTATCGGCAGGTGCAGATCGGATTCCAGCCGTTCGCCGAGAAGCCGCCGCTCTTCATGTGGGTTCAGGCGTTGTCGATGCGGGTGTTCGGTGTGGGGGAATTCGCGGCGCGCCTGCCGAATGCCCTGGTGGGAATCATCACGCTGGTCGGCATCTATATAGTAGGGCGGCAGCTATTTGATCGCCGTTTTGCCCTGTGGTGGGCGCTCGCGTTTGGCGGCTCGCTGCTGCCGAATCTGTACTTCCGCTCCGGGATCATCGACCCGCTCTTCAATCTCCTGATCTTTGCGGGAATTGTTGCGCTCTTCGCGTTTCAGAGCCGCCGCCAGACAGATGGAGGTTTGAGAGCGACAGACGCCAATACTCGTATCACGCGGGCGTCTTATCGCGGCGGTGAATGGGTGTTGCTCGTTGTTGCTGGTATGAGCATTGGGTTGGCGATACTGACCAAGGGTCCGGTCGGGCTGTTGCTCCCGAGTCTCACATGGATGGCGTTCTGGGCGGTTCGGAGAAAAAGCATAGCCACGCCTATAGTTCCCATGCTCGTCTGGGTAGCTGTCGCGGCGATCGTGGCGGCACCCTGGTACATCCTCGCCGCGCAACAGAGGGCTGGAGCGGGCACGGGCAATTTCGTTAGTGCTTTCGTCGAACGGCAACTCGAGCTGCTCCGTACAGGTGTGGCTGGGCACACTGGCCCATGGTATTTCCACTTCGTCGTGCTCGCACTGGGATGCTTTCCCGCCTCGGTGTTTGCGCTCTCGGCGTTGGGCAGAAGGGAAGGCGACCCGCCGGCACAGCGCGACTTCCGACTTTGGATGATCCTGCTGCTGATCATCGTGTTAGTAGTGTTCTCTCTCGTACAGACGAAGATCGTCCACTACTCGTCGCTCGCGTACTTTCCCATCACATTTCTCGCCGCGCAGGCGCTCACCGATGTTGAAAAGGCGTGGTGGCCGCGCTACTGGAGTATCGCTGCCCGCGGGATCGGGCTCGCCTGGGCCGCCGTGTTTCTAGCGCTACCCGTCGTCGGGCTCATGATCGCGCACAACCAGCTCGACCTGGTGCGGGTGGTGCGCGATTCGTTTGTTCGCGCGGCGCTGGCGGGTCGGGTCGGGTGGTCTCCCGCGGATCTCGTCGTCGGCGGAACGTATTTCGTTGTGATCTCATTGGCGCTCGCCACACTCTGGGGGCGCAAGGATACAAAGCGATTCGCCGCCATCTTGTTCGTTGGGACGGCGATAATCGTCCCGCTCGCGCTTGGCCGGATCGCGCCCAGGATCGAGCGATATACGCAAGCGACTCCAATCGCGTTCTACGAATCTCTCCGGGGTTGCCAGTGTTATGTCGCTCCGCTCGGTTACAAGAGCTACGCGCACTTGTTCTATGCGCGGGTACCGCCCGAGCGCTCGGCGCGGGCGGCTCGAGTCGAGGCCGATCATTTCGAGGACTGGCTGCTGTCGGGCCCGATTGACCTGCCAGCATACTTCGTCAGCAAGATCGATCGGGCGGATCGGTGGCGCGGCCGGCCCGGACTTCAAGTTGTCGGCGAACGAGATGGCTTTGTCTTTTTCCGACGCGATCCACCCGCGCACATTCAACCCCGGGCTACTGTTGTCCCGGCGCAATAGTACGGGCGTTGCCGCCGTTGTCTTCGACGTCGACGGAACGCTCGACCGCCAGTCGACTCTGCTGCGGGCGATGTTGTTCCGTCTCGTGCGCGCATATTTACTCCATCCCGGTGACGCGGTTGCGACATTCCGGATTTTGTGGTCATACCGCCGTGCGCACGAACAGCTGCGAAATGAAGCTTGGCCGATCGATTCGTTCGGGACGCACGACTCAAATGAAGCTTCGCCGACCGATTCGTTCGGGACGCACGACCCAGCCGAACAAACCGGCGTGATGCTTGGAGAACGGCAACTGGAACTCGCAGCGCGTCGCTCGGGATATCCAGTCGCCGCGGTCAGGCGGACGGTCGAAACGTGGATAGAACGGTCTCCTCTGGATCTGATGTTGGCGGCGCGTCGGCCTGGTGTTGTGGAATGCCTGCAAACGCTTCGTGCCGCCGGGATCCGCATCGGCGCATTGTCCGATTATCCAGCGACCGCTAAACTGACCGCGATGGGTCTTTCGGCTTTCTTCGACGTGGTTGTGTGCGCGCAGGACCGCGGCGTCGGGAGCCTGAAACCAAATCCGGCAGGACTTCGGATGGTACTGGCACGGCTCGATGCATTAGCAAGCCAGGCGGTGTATGTCGGTGATCGGCCCGACGTCGACGCTCGCGCGGCAGCCGCCGCCGGAATGCGCTGTTACATCATCGATCGCGCGGGAGAACACGGTTCGGGGTGGACGGGAGTGCGCGACTACAACGAGTTGGGGCGCTTTCTCACCGACGATGCCGACTAGCCATTCGACCATCCGCGGTCTCTTTGAGATCGCGCGGGTGGATCACTGGTTCAAGAACGTGTTCGTGCTGCCCGGCGTAGTCGTTGCCCTGGGCTTTGCTCCCGTCAGTGCAAACGCCACGGCCATCGAAACCTTTCTCGTGCGGCTCGTCCTCGGGCTTCTTGCCGTGTGCCTTGTCGCGTCGAGCAATTATGTCCTCAATGAAGTGATGGACGCTCCCTTCGATCGGTTTCATCCTGAGAAGAATCAGCGTCCGGTACCGTCGGGCAGAGTCAATGTCGGGGTCGCGTACATCGAGTGGTTGTTGCTCGCAGCAGTCGGAATTGGTTTGGGCGCGTTCCGATCATTCGGGCTCGGCGCGGCGCTCGCAGCACTCTGGGTAATGGGCTGCGTCTATAACATTCCCCCGATCCGCAGCAAGGATGTTCCGTACGTGGATGTTCTGTCGGAAGCGGTGAACAATCCGCTCAGGATGCTCGTGGGCTGGTACATAGTGAGCCCGGGCGGGCTCGCGCCCGTTTCGCTTCTCGTGAGCTACTGGATGGTTGGCTGCTACTTCATGGCCATCAAGCGCTTCGCTGAGTACCGCCACATTGGGGATCGTAGCCGAGCAATAGCGTACCGCCGCTCGTTTGCAGGGATCACAGAGGAGCGCCTGCTCATCTCTATCGTGTTCTACGCGTCCGCAGCGATGCTCTTTTTCGGCGCGTTCGCCATGCGCTATCGCATCGAGCTTATCGTGTCGTTCCCGTTGATAGCGCTGGTGATGGCGATCTACCTCGCCGTCGGATTCCGAGCAGATAGCGCCGCTCAGCGGCCGGAGGGGCTGTATCGGGAACCGGTGCTCATGGCGGCGGTCGTAGGGTGCACGCTTCTGGTGGCCATACTCCTATTCGTAGATCTTCCCAGCATGAGTCGTATCTTTGTGCCAACTTTGCCCAAGGCACCCAATGCATCTGTTCGACCTGCGGCCTCACGCAATGTGTTACCGTGAGCGGTCTCCAGGCGAATAGCTGGTGAGATAGAGATTCAGCGAGCCGAAGGAAAGGCGCGATTTCAGCTGGAGCATCATGTGCGTGCTGTCGTCGGCGAGCCACACTTCCGCGTGTCCGTTCTTTGAAAAGATCCCGGGTGTCGTGATCTGCGGTTGCACGACGATCGCGTTGAATGTCCCG
>JBGPHO010000129.1:0-7397 GCA_041484425.1 Gemmatimonadaceae bacterium | reverse complement strand
GGTCGGTCGATCGAAGTGCGAACGATGGTTGCGCCCGACGCGGGACTCTCGACTCTGCACACGTTCCGCATGCTGCCCGGGCCCGCGCGCCGCGACGGCCGTGCCGCGACGGGTGCAGACGATCCGATGATCAATAACTCGATTGCGAATCGCGCGATCCGAGCGCCGATCGTCAAGAGGTTCCAGGATCTCGGATACACGATCGATGAACGCAATCCCGACTTCAGTGTGGCGTTCTACGCCAGCGCGCGCGAGAAGCTCGACGTGACGACATGGGACTACGGCTATCCGTTCTATCCGGGTTGGTCCCGCTACCCGCGGCCGACGCAAACCGTGACGCAGTACACCGAGGGCAGCGTGATCGTCGACGTCATCAATCCGTCCACACGAGCGCTACTGTGGCGCGGGGAGGGAACGGCAGCACTCTCCGACGACCTCAACGACAACGTGAAGCAGCTCGCGAAGGCGGCGCAGTCGATCGTCGCGCGGTTCCCGCACGCCGCGCCCCGAGTGGTGGCCGCGCGGCCCTGACCGCGCGTTTCGATGTTGGCGTCCACCGCTGTCGAGGAGCCGCGCGGCGCCACCGGCTTCATCGATCTCATCTATCGGCGGCGCGCGGTGCGTGCCTACCAGCCCAAGGCCATTGAGGAGCGGCGGCTTCACGCGCTGCTCGAGGCGGCGGTACATGCGCCCACAGCCATGCATCAGGAGCCGTGGCAGTTCGTCATCGTGCAGGACCGCGCGCTCCTCAAGCACCTCTCCGACCGAGCGAAGGAGATGGGCAAAGTGGAAGCAGCGCACCACGGCAACTTGCTCAAACCGCACGGCGCGGCGGGCGATGGCATCGCGTCGCTGCTCACCGACCCGGATTTCAACATCTTTTATGATGCCGGCACGCTCGTGGTCATCTGCGCGAGGCCGACGAACGAGTTCGTCGTCGCCGATTGCTGGCTGGCGGCGGAGAACCTGATGCTCGCGGCCTGCGCTGACGGACTCGGGACGTGCTGCATTGGCTTTGCCGTGCCGGTGCTCAACACGCCGGAGGCGAAGGCGGAGCTCGGGATTCCGGCGGATGTTCATCCCTTCGCGCCGATCATTGTGGGTGTGCCGCGAGGCGAGACACCCACCATTCCCCGCAAGCCACCCGTCGTCCTCAACTGGATTCGCTGATACGCGGATTGAGCATTCCCAGAGACGGACGCCAACGTTGGTCCGTTGGGTGAACGCTCGAGGCACACGTTCACGGCGGTCAAATGCAGGGGAATCCTCACGTCTCGTGTCGGGCGTCCGCCTACAGCGCGCCGCCCTTCGCCCGACTGTGTAACCGTCTGGCGCAGCCGACATTTCACTAGCGCTGGTTTGAAGTGGGTCGAGCACACCTTAATCCCGATGCGTGTCACATGAGACGTACAGCAACCCTCACCTCTTCGCGCGACAGTGCGTCTGGGCCGATCCGTCTAAGGCGCCTGTTCGCCGACGTCTTCGGAAACGATGTGCTGTCGCAGCTCTCGCTGCGCCTCCGGGTGCTGCGCGAGCGTGACGACGAAGGCCGCGCTGAGATACCGATCGTCGTGGCACCAGCGCACCCGGTGTACGGTCATCATTGGCACTCATGGGCATCGCGCTCGCCGTCCTGATCGCACCCCATGCTGCCCGCTCGAGATGACGAGATAAGAATGCCAGAAAGTTCAACTCCCGTCTTTCCGCCCGAACGAGCCCCGGGGAGCAACGGCGCCGACAAAAAACCCGCGAACGGCCGTCGGATGGCTGCGGCTCCGCGACCAATGTCGCCCGACGGAGTGGCACACAACGATGTTGCCGCAACACTCGGCCTGGCAGGCGGGGCGAACCGCGGTGCGACGCTCGGACGCCGGCTGCTCCGCTGGGGGATTCCGATAGTCGCAATCGCCGGCGCGGCGCTCTACCTCATGTCGCATCACACGCAGGCACCCGTGCGCTATCAGACCGTGGCCGCGCGACGCGGCGATCTCGCCGCTACGGTGACGGCCACCGGCACGCTGGCCGCGCTCGACACCGTCGCTGTTGGCACCGAGGTGTCCGGCGTTGTCGATGTCGTCGCGGCCGACTACAACGACCACGTGCGGAAGGGCCAGACACTGGCGATTGTGAACACCGATCAGTTGCGGGCACAGATCAGGCAGGGCGAGGCGGCGCTCCAGGCGGCGGAAGCCACAGCGCAGCAGACGGCGGCGACACTCGTCGAAACGAAGGCGCAAACGGTTCGTGCGGAGTCGCTCTTCGCGGCTAGGATGATCTCGCAGCAGGAGGTCGAGAGCGCCCGAGCCTCGCTCACCCGTGCGCTCGGTGCCGATGCCAGCGCGCGGGCGCAGATCGCCGCATCGACGGCGGCACTCCAGGCGCAGCGCACGGTGCTCGAGAAGGCGACCATTCGCTCGCCGATCAGCGGCGTTGTGCTGCAGCGGCAGGTGGAGCCGGGGCGCACGGTGGCGGCATCTTTTCAGACACCGGTGCTGTTCGTGCTCGCCTCTGATCTCAAGCACATGACGCTCGCGCTCGATATCGACGAAGCGGACGTCGGCGAGGTCCACGCTGGACAGGAGGCGGGCTTCACCGTCGATGCCTACCCCGACCGCACGTTCGCGGCCAAGGTGCGCTCGGTGCGCAACGCGGCGAAGACCGTGGAAGGCGTCGTGACATATCAGGCGATTCTCGACGTGGCGAATCCCGATCTCGCGCTGCGCCCCGGAATGACTGCAACGGCGGTGATCAAGACGGCGCAGGTGCACAATGCGCTGTTGGTGCCGAACGCGGCACTTCGGTTCACGCCAGCGAGAGATTCCTCGGCGCTGGCCGGGTCTGGTGTTTCCGCCACGCGCCGGCCCGGCAATGCACACCAGGTGTGGACGCTTCGCCAGAGCACACCGGTGGCGATCGCATTGACGACGGGGCTGACTGATGGGCAGTGGACGGAAGTCACCGGTGGCAGCCTCACGTCCGGCCTTCCGCTCGTCACCGGCGTCGTCGAACAGGGCATGGCGACCACGACGTCCGCCGATTCCTCGGCAAATCGCCGGTCGCCCGGACCGCTCCCGATCCCCCGTGCGAGATAGTGAGACAGCCGCCGCGGCGGCAGGCGCACAGCCGGTAGGCGAGCTCACCGGCGTGACCAAGGTCTACGGTCATGGCGACACCGCCGTTGTCGCGTTGGGCGGGATCGACGTCCGCATCGACGATGGGGAGTTCATCGCGATCATGGGCCCAAGCGGCTCCGGGAAGTCCACGTGCATGAACATCCTAGGCTGCCTCGATACGCCGACATCGGGTTCGTACCGCTTTCGCGGCGTGGAAGTGACGACGCTCACGCGCAATCAGCGCGCGCTGCTCCGCCGTCACTATCTGGGTTTCGTGTTTCAGGGGTATAACTTGCTCAGCCGGACGACCGCGTTCGAGAACGTCGAGGTGCCGTTGATCTATCGCGGATTGCCAGTCGCCGAGCGGCGTGATCGGGTGCGAGAGGCGCTGGCCGCGGTGGGCCTCGAATCGCGCGGACACCATACGCCGGCGGAGCTCTCCGGAGGGCAGCAGCAGCGCGTGGCCATAGCACGGGCGATCGTGAGCCAACCGACGCTGCTCCTCGCCGACGAGCCTACCGGCAATCTCGACTCGAAGCTCGGCCGCGAGATCATGGAGTTGCTCGTTCAGCTCAATGAGACGCGCGGGATCACGATCGCCATGGTCACCCACGAGCCCGACATGGCGGCGTACACCAGGCGTCAAGTGCGATTTTACGACGGGCTCGTCATGGCCGATGAGCCGACACATGGAGCCACGCGGCTGCCGGCGGTTCTACAGGCGACGCGATGATCCGGGACGCTTTCGCGCTCGCGCTTCGCGCCATCCGCCGCAATGTCATGCGCTCGACGCTCACGATTCTTGGCATCGTGATCGGCGTGGCCGCCGTGATCGCGATGGTCACGCTCGGCAACGGCACGACGGCACGCGTCACCGAAAGCATTCGGAGCCTGGGCAGCAATGTTCTGATTCTGACTCCCGGTGCGCAGACGGGGCGTGGGCCCGGTGGCGCCGCTGTCGCCGGACCGGCGTTCACGACGCGCGACGTCGCCGCCATCACGCAGAACATTGGTGGCATCAGCGCCGTCGCGCCCATGACGAGCGCTCGCGCGCAAGTTGTGTACGGCAACCTCAACTGGCCGACGACCATCACCGGTACTGACAACGACTATTTCGTCGTACGGCAATGGCCGATGGCCGCGGGACGTGTGTTCACTGACGCGGAGATCCGCGGTGGCCGGGCGGTATGCGTGATTGGGACCACGGTGCGCGACAAACTGTTCGCTGGGCAAGATCCGCTCGGCGCGTCCCTTCGCGTGCGCAACATGCCGTGCGAAATCGTCGGCGTGCTCACCGCCAAGGGACAGGCGATGGGCGGCAACGACCAGGACGATGTGGTGATTCTCCCGCTCCGCACCGTGCAGCGCCGCATCAACGGCAACGAGGACGTCACGATCATCCAGGTGTCTGTGCAGTCAGGCGCGATGAACGCGCGCGTGCGCGCCGACATCATGGCGCTGCTACGCGAGCGCCGGCGGATCGTGCACGGCAAGGAAGACGACTTCCGGCTACTGGACATCGCCGAGATCGCGAACACGGTACAGTCAACGACTCGGGTGCTGACCGCGTTCCTGAGCGCGCTCGCCGCGGTGAGCCTTCTCGTCGGCGGCATCGGCATCATGAACATCATGCTCGTGTCGGTCACCGAGCGCACGCGCGAGATCGGCATCCGGCTGGCGATCGGCGCGCTCGAACGCGACGTGCTGGCGCAGTTCCTCGTCGAGGCGGTCGTACTGTCGCTCTGCGGCGGCCTGATCGGCATCGTGATCGGGTTGGCCGGCTCCTACTTCGCTGTCCCGCTGCTCAACGTGCCATTCGTCTTCAACCCGACGATCGTGGCCCTCGCCTTCGGCTTCTCGGGAGCAGTCGGGGTGATTTTTGGCTTCTTTCCGGCGCGGAAGGCAGCTCGGCTCGATCCGATCGAGGCACTGCGCCATGAGTAGCGCTATGAACGGCGCGCGGACGCTTTATCTACTGCTCACAAGAGATTACGCGGTAAGCCGCCTGGACCTGTGACCTCCGTTCTAGGTAAGCATGAACTGACCTGAGCCCAGATTGCTGTCGATTACGCTGTCGATTAACCCCGACATTATCAGGCATCGCGAGTGTCCGATTACGGCAGATCACGCTGTCCGTCAACGATCTAACGATTTCTTGCCGGACTTCTTACTCCCTTTCGGTCGCCTGATAAGCGTGAGGTCGGTAGTTCAACTCTACCCAGGCCCATAAACTTCAACAGATTGTCCCGCATTGGCTTACCACTGGTGCGGGATTTTTGTTTTGCGGCTGAGGTGTCAGTTCAGGTGTCAGTTGGCCAAGGACTGAGGCGCTGCGTCAACTCTCTTTCTTCCGGCCAACGACGCCCGCTGGACTTCCAGATCCGGCTGCTGATACACAGTGAGCAACGTAACGGGCGATTTCCAGCCGCCCATGTATGCCAAGTCGCGGAGGTTCGTGGTCGGCTTTAGATCGTTCGCGAACTTTCGCCGCGCCGAATGGAATCCCATTCCGGGAACGTGTTCGAGCTCGGCCAGTTTCTCCGCCTCTCTCCACCAATCCGTCGCAACTTCGCGCGGCAGTGGACGGTCGGCGTTTGCTGGCGAGGGAAAAATCCAGCAATCCCCAATCTTGGGCGAGCTACGCCTCAGACGACCCAGGATCGAAACAGCCTCCTCGGACAGCGGGGTCTGATGGGCAAAGGCAATCTTGTCCGTTTCCGCCCTCCACGCTACGAGTCGCTTCTCCAGATCGACATCCGACCACCGAAGCTGTCTCACGGCACCAGCCCGGTGTCCTGTCTCGTGGGCCATCACGAGCAGCGCCTCGCAAAGAGCGTGAACCTGTGGCGCCTTCGCTGGCGTCGCTTGGGCCCTCGCCCTTCCGCAATCAGATTGGACGAAACTGCTGATGGACTTACGGCAATCCGATGACTTCGCCGTCGACGGGCAGCTCGCGACGCCGCGGTCCGTTCGGATGCTTGGCTTCCTCGAAGTCGTTGGCGTAGCCGAGGAATCTGAAGCGATCGAAAACAAAGGGAACGCCCTCGGAGGCAAGGACCGATTCGCCGTCCGTGATCTGAAAGTGCAGGTGCGGAGCGGTTGATTGTCCTGTATTACCCAGCAGTCCGACTACCTCGCCGGCCGCGACCCGCGCGCCCACGCCAACCCGTACACTCCCGCGCTTCAAGTGTGCGTAGGTGGCGTAGCGGTTCGGTCCAATCCGCACCGTCACGTAGTTCCCGGCTATGTTAGCGAGCGTGATCGGAGGCACGGGTGCATGGGGGGTGTTGTCGGCGATGCTGTCGACGGTAGCTACGACTTCGCCCGACGCTACTGAGTGCACAGGCTGACCGAAAGCCCAGTAGCTCTCATTCCGATGTTCGTCGTCGTGATAGGTGTTGCCGTTGGGCCCGATCTTGACCCAATCAATGGCGAACCGCTCCGCGATGTGCGCTCCGCCCCCAACTGCATTCAACGCCCGCCGGTGGCCGGAGGTATTGGATGGTCCGCTGCCCATGACCCACTCGCCAGAATCGAGTGGCGCTCTCAACACGAGGTTGGCATCCCGCGATACCGTGACGAAGATGCTGTCGAGTACGGATTGAGTTCCGCGGTCTCGTCTGACATCTGCCGTGTCCAGGATGTCGAACACGATTCTGTGTCGCACTACAGTCGGCGCCGCCACAGCCGGTGGAAACGACAACCAGAGAAATAAGACGGTCCTTTGCCCGGGATCCAGTCGCTGGGCTGCGCGGTTCGATGTGGCTCCAACAGGCGCCAGCAGCTCAGTGAGTGCGCTGTCGCGATATGAAACGATAGGCGTCCCAACGCCATTGAGGACGTTGATCTCGCGGAAGCCGAGGGCTCCCCGCCCAAAATTCGTAACGTGTAGCTCGTAGACGAGAACCCGTTTGCCGTCGGCCAACACCGGCACCGGAGGTTTCGGGACGACCACCTCGACCCGCGCCGGCCGCCGGCTGATCTGCCCGCTCGCCGGGATTGCCGACACGAGCGAAAGTAGAACGAGACATCGGCACACCATGGCGTTTCGGATCATTATGCTTCGCTCCATCGGCGGGGGAAGGCCTTAACTGCTTATTGCCATTATTTCAACTCTGCGCGATTATTTTAATAATGTTAGACGGACAAAGCAAGCGCGCTCGCGCCCGCAGACCTGCCGTGATCACTGATCTCGCCCAGATTCGGGCCTTGGCTTCGCCGGTACGGCAGGAGGTCGTCGATGCCGTGACGGCCATAGGCCCCGTGTCCGTCGCGGCACTCGCG
>JBGPHO010000128.1:0-7453 GCA_041484425.1 Gemmatimonadaceae bacterium | reverse complement strand
CGGAGAATCGGCTTCGGAATTGTCCCGGCCTACAAGATGGTAGACAC
This sequence comes from Gemmatimonadaceae bacterium, assembly GCA_041484425.1. Lineage (GTDB taxonomy): Bacteria > Gemmatimonadota > Gemmatimonadetes > Gemmatimonadales > Gemmatimonadaceae > UBA4720. Next base: position 7,406 of record JBGPHO010000128.1, on the reverse strand, counting down.
CTGCGCCGGCGAATTCCCGTCCGCTACTCCGTACCTGTACAGCAGCTACGACGAGGAGAGCGAGGCTCCGAAGAGCGGGAAACGGTCGGTGGTGATTCTGGGCAGCGGCCCCAACCGCATCGGGCAGGGAGTCGAGTTCGACTACTGCTGCGTGCGCGCGGCGCTGGCGCTGCGCGAGCAGGGGTACGAGACGATCATGATCAACTCGAATCCCGAGACCGTCTCCACCGACTTCGACATCTCAGACAAGCTTTACTTCGAGCCCCTGACGCTCGAGCACGTCCTCGACATCGTCGAGCGCGAGCAGCCGCTCGGCGTGATCGTGCAGCTCGGCGGCCAGACGCCGCTCAAGCTCACTCACGGGCTCGAGAAGGCGGGAGTCACGATCCTTGGGACCCAGCCGGACTCGATCGACATCGCTGAGGATCGAAGGCGCTTCGACGCGATCGCCCGCAGTCTTGGAATCCGCCAGCCGGAGAACGGCATCGCGACGAGTCTCGAGGAAGCCGTCACCGCGGCCACGAGGATCGGCTACCCTGTGCTGGTGCGTCCGTCGTATGTGTTGGGCGGTCGGGCAATGGAAATCGTCTATGACGAGCCGTCCCTGCGACAGTACTTCGAGCGCGCGGCGCGCGTATCCGAGGACAAGCCGGTGCTGATCGATCGCTTTCTGGAGGATGCGTTCGAGGCCGACGTGGATGCGATCTCGGACGGCGAGCGCGTCGTGATCGGCGGAGTCATGCAGCACATCGAGGACGCGGGGATTCACTCCGGCGATTCCGCGTGCGTGCTGCCGCCGTATCTGATCGACGAGGAGCACATCGAGGAGATGCGGGAGCACACCGTAGCCCTCGCCAAGGCGCTCGATGTGGTCGGGCTGATCAACGTTCAATACGCGATCAAGGACGGGCTGGTGTACGTCCTCGAGGTGAACCCGAGAGCGAGCCGGACGGTGCCCTTCGTTTCGAAGGCGATCGGGGTTCCGCTGGCTTCCATTGCCGCGAGGGTAATGCTCGGCGAGACGCTCGACGAGATCGGATTCACCGAGGAGGTGACACCGGCCTATATCTCGGTCAAGGAAGCTGTGTTCCCGTTCAACAAATTCCGCGAGTTCGATCCTATCCTTGGCCCAGAGATGCGGTCGACAGGCGAAGTGATGGGAATCTCGGACTCGTTCGGGAGCGCCTTCGGCAAGGCGCAGCTGGCGGCGGACAACGTGCTGCCAACCGAGGGTGCGCTCTTCATTACCGTGAACGACTCCGACAAGCACGCGGTGACGCCAATCGCAAGACGATTTCAGGAAATGGGATTCAAGCTGTTTGCGACGGGCGGGACGGCCAAGCATCTGCGTGGGCGCGGCATCCTCGTCGAGACCGTGCTCAAGATTCATGAGGGCCGCCCCAACGGCATCGACATGATGCTCAACGGAGATGTGCAGCTCCTCATCAACACGCCACTCGGCAAGGAATCGCAGCGCGACGACTACACGATGCGCCAGGCGGCGATCGCGAACCACGTCGCCTATACGACCACGCTTTCCGCCGCCAACGCCGCGTGCGACGCAATCCTGTCGCTCCGCTCCCGCGCGCCGTCGGTTCTCTCGCTCCAGGAGTGGCACGCCCGCATTCCAAAGGAAGCGGGCGTCTAGATGGCAAAGCCCTTCATTCACGAATCCGCTTACGTCGACGACGGCGCGCAGATCGGCTCTGATACCAAAATCTGGCATTTCTGTCACGTGCTGGGCGGCGCCGTGATCGGAGAGCGCTGCTCGCTCGGGCAGAACGTCGTGGTGATGAACGGCGTCCGCATCGGAAACAACGTCAAGATCCAGAACAATGTCTCGGTGTACGAGGGCGTGGAGATGGAGGACGATGTGTTCTGTGGGCCGTCAATGGTTTTCACGAACGTCGTCAATCCCCGCAGCCATGTGTCCCGGAAGAACCAATACAAGCGCACCCTGGTGCGCAGAGGGGCGACGATTGGCGCCAACGCGACGATCCTGTGCGGCGTAACGCTCGAGGAGTACGCGTTCATCGGCGCCGGAAGCGTGATCACGAAGGACGTTCCCGCCTATGCGCTGATGGTTGGCGTCCCGGCGCGCAGAGTCGGGTGGATGTGCCAGTGCGGCGAGCGGCTCGCGGACAAGAATCCGGAGTCGTGCAAGGCGTGTGGCACGCGATACCGGCAGGAAGGCGACCAATTGAGGAGAGTCTCCTAAGTGAGCTCCGAGAAGACATTTCGCGTAGCGCTCGTCGGGTGCGGACGAATCAGCAAGAACCATTTCGAGGCGATTGACCAGATCGATGGGCTCGAGCTGGTGGCAGTGTGTGACACTGATCCGGAGCGCACGGCGGCGGCTGGGGCGCAATGGAATGTCCCGCACTACACCTCGTTCGAGAAAATGCTGAAGGAGGGCAAGGCGGATGTCGTCACGATAGCGACCCCGTCGGGGCTGCACGCAGAGCAGGGGGTCGCCGCGGCACTCGCGGGCAAGCACGTGGTGATGGAGAAGCCGATGGCGATTTCTCTCACCGGCGCCGACGCGCTCGTGCATGCCTGCGACAAGGCGGGAGTACAGCTGTTCGTAGTCAAGCAGAACCGGCTCAACCTTCCGGTGCAGCTGCTCAAGCGGGCGGTCGATCGGAATCGCTTCGGACGCATTTACATGGCGAGCTGCACGGTCCACTGGGCGCGTCCGCAGGAGTACTACGACCAGGCGCCCTGGCGCGGGACGTGGGAGTTCGACGGTGGAGCGTTCATGAACCAGGCTTCGCACTATGTGGATCTGATTCAGTGGCTGATGGGTCCCGTGGAAAGCGTTATGGCGAAGACGGCGACACTTGCCCGCCGCATCGAGACCGAAGACTCAGGTGTCGCCATTCTCAAGTTCAGATCGGGCGCGCTGGGGACGATCCAGGTCACGATGCTGGCTTACCCGCGCAATCTCGAGGGCTCGATTACGATTCTCGGCGAGAAGGGCTCGGCCAAGATCGGCGGCACCGCGGTGAACAAGATCGAGCACTGGCAGTTCGCCGAGTACGACGACGATGACAAGCTGGTGGACGCCGCGGAGACCAGTCCGCCGAACGTGTACGGCCTGGGTCACCAGGGCTATTACCGGAACGTGCTGGCGGTGCTGAGAGGCGAGGCGAAGCCCGACACCGACGGGCGTGCCGGCAGAAAATCGCTCGAACTGATCCTTGGCATCTACGAGTCGGCCAAGACGGGGAGGGAGGTGCCTCTCCCTCTTCGGGCCCAAGTGTGAACCAGAAGCGCTTATCTTTAACAGCTTGCTACTTCTGATCCTGATCCCGGACCGCGCATAAATGGCAGTACCACTTCTCGACCTGAAAGCGCAACACGCGACAATTCGCGACTCCGTCGTGAACGCGATGACGAAGGTCATCGACGAGCAGGCGTTCATTCTCGGCGAGCCCGTGGAGCGGCTCGAGCGCGAAGTCGCGCTGCTCTCGCACACGACGCACGCGATCGGGTGCGCGAACGGCACGGACGCGATTCTGCTTGCTCTGCGCGCTCTCAACATTGGGCGCGGCGACGAGGTTCTGACCGTACCGTTCACATTCTTCGCCACCGCGGGCGCCATCCACAATGTCGGCGCTCGTCCTGTCTTTGCGGATATCGATCCCGACACCTTCAACTGCTCGACCGCGGCCGTCGCGGCCTCGATCAAGCCTTCGACGAAAGCAATCATAACGGTGGATCTGTTCGGCCAGATGGCGCCGATCGAAGCGATAATGGATGCAGCCGGTGACCTTCCAGTCGTCGAAGACGCGGCTCAGTCGATCGGAGCGCGCCGGAAGATCGACGGGAAATGGGTGATGGCCGGCGAAGCGGCGACGATCGGGACGTTCAGCTTCTTTCCGTCCAAGAATCTCGGCGGGTATGGGGATGGCGGGATGGTCGTCACGCAGAGCGACGAAATCGCCACTCGCGTGCGCCGGCTGCGCGTGCACGGCGGGATGAAGACGTACTACCACGAGGAAGTCGGCTACAACAGCAGGCTCGACGCGCTGCAGGCCGCGGTGCTGTCGGCCAAGCTGGTCAATCTCGCTTCCTGGAGCGCAGCAAGGCGCAAGAATGCGGCGTACTACAACGCGGCGTTTGCCGATCTGGACGACGTCCGCACGCCGACGGTCGATCCGGCCAACGAGTCGATCTACAATCAGTACACGCTGCGCGTAGCCCACCGTGACGCGCTCCAGACGCATCTCAGGGACAGGCAGATCGGATCGGCGGTTTATTATCCGCTCTCGCTGCACTTGCAACCGTGCTTCGAGTATCTGGGCTACAAGCGGGGCGCGTTCCCCGAGAGCGAGAGGGCGACGCAGGAAGTGATATCAATCCCGGTTTACCCTGAGCTGAGGCAACCGCAGCTCGACGAAGTCATAGACGCCGTGCGCGGATTCTACGGCCGCTGACGATCAGACACACTCACCGACAGAGTCCCAAGTGCAATTAAAAGATCAGCTTCTGGCGAAGATCGAGAACCGAAGCGCGTGCATTGGCGTTGTGGGCCTGGGATACGTCGGGCTGCCGCTCGCGCTGGAGTTTGCCAGAGCCGGCTTCAAGGTGATCGGGTACGATGTGAGCGAGCGAGTCGTCGGCCAGCTCATGGCCGGCAAGTCGCACATTCAGGATGTGCCGAGTGCCGAGCTCGCGCGGCTGGTCAAAGCGGGGAAGTTCGAGGCGACGACGGACGAGGCGCGGATGCAGGAGATGGACGCCGTCTCGATCGCGGTTCCGACGCCGCTCGCGAAGACGCGCGATCCCGACATGGGCTACGTGATTGCGGCTGCCGACGCGATCGGGCGAAACTGCCGGCCCGGCGTGGTGGTTGTCCTCGAGAGCACGACCTATCCCGGCACGACGCGCGAGCTGCTCCAACCCAAGCTCGAGGCGGCGGGCCTCACCATCGGCGAGGACGTCTTTCTCGCGTTCAGTCCCGAGCGTGTCGATCCAGGCAATCCGATCTGGAACACCAAGAACACTCCGAAGATCGTCGGCGGCATCACGCCGGCATGCACCGAGGTTGCGACTGCCCTTTACGCTACCTGCCTCGACACGATGGTTCCCGTCTCCAGCACCGAGACCGCCGAGCTGGTGAAGCTGCTCGAGAACACCTTCCGCTCCGTGAACATCGGGCTCGTGAACGAGATGGCAATCGTCTGCGACAAGCTGGGAGTCAACGTCTGGGAAGTGATCGACGCCGCGGCGACGAAGCCGTTCGGCTTCATGAAGTTTACACCGGGACCCGGAATAGGCGGACACTGCATCCCGCTCGATCCCCACTATCTCGCCTGGAAGATGAGAACGCTCAACTACAAGACGCGTTTCATCGATCTTGCCAGCGAGATCAACAGCGAAATGCCGGCGGTGGTGGCGAGGAAGGTCACGCAGGCGCTCAACGAGGAGAAGAAAGCCGTCAATGGGAGCCGCATTCTGGTGCTTGGTGTCGCGTACAAGAAAGACATCGACGACATGAGAGAGAGTCCCGCGCTGGATGTCATCCGGCTGCTGGAGCAGCAGGGAGCGAAGGTACTTTATCACGATCCCCACGTTTCCAGGTACCGCGAGGACGGACACGAGCACTCGAGCGTGCCGCTCACCGACGACGAGCTGACGAGCGCCGACGCGGTAGTGATCGTTACGGATCACTCGAGCGTGGATTACCAGCGCGTCGTGAATCTGGCGAGGGTAGTCGTGGATACCAGAAACGCCACGGCCAAACTGACGAAGGGAAAGGGCCGCATTGTTTCTCTCGCTTCGCCCAGCTCGTACGCGATCGCTTAGCGCGACCGCGCCGCAACTAACTCACACCTGAACCTGTGAACATATCGGTAATTGGTACCGGCTACGTTGGGCTCGTCGTAGGCGCATGTCTGGCCGAGACAGGCAATAGCGTTTGCTGCGCTGACATTGATGCCAGGAAAATCGATGGCCTCAAGCAGAACATCCTGCCGATTTACGAGCCCGGGCTCGAGGCGCTCGTCGAGCGCAATCAGGCCGAGAGCAGGCTGACGTTCACGACGAATTTGCAGGAATCAATCGCGGCGGCAGAAGTCGTGTTCGTCGCGGTGGGCACGCCGCCTGGCGAAGATGGCTCCGCCGATCTGAAGTATGTCCTGCAGGTTGCGGCGCTGATCGGGCGGTACATGACGCGTGAGATGGTGGTCGTGACCAAATCGACCGTTCCCGTGGGCAGCTCGACAAAAGTGGCCGTCGAAATCGCGAGGGAGGCGAACTTCCCCTTCCATCTCTGCAGCAACCCGGAGTTCCTGAAAGAGGGCGCCGCGGTTGAGGATTTCATGCGGCCTGACCGGGTCGTTCTCGGTATCGAGAGCGAGCGGGCCCGTCGGGTAATGACCGACCTCTACGCGCCGTTTGTCCGAACCGGCAAGCCGATTCTCGTGATGGACATCGCGTCGGCCGAAATGACGAAGTACGCGGCCAATGGAATGCTGGCGACGCGAATCTCGTTCATGAACGAGCTCGCCAATTTGTGCGAAAAACTCGGCGCGAGTGTCGACCTGGTCCGAAAGGGAATGGGAACCGATTCACGCATCGGTCCGTCCTTCCTGTTTGCCGGCCCCGGGTACGGCGGATCCTGCTTTCCGAAGGATGTGAAAGCACTGGTGCGGACGGCGAGCGAATGCGGCTCGCCGTTGCAAGTTCTGGCCGCCGTCGAATCGGCAAATGAACGACAGAAAAAAGTGCTGGTCGAGAAAGTGAAGCGAGCGCTCGGAAGCAATCTGTCCGGCCGCCGGATAGCGCTTTGGGGCCTGGCCTTCAAGCCCGGGACGGACGACATGCGCGAGGCGCCGTCGCTCACGCTGATCGAAGCTCTGCTCGAGGAAGGGGCTACGGTCTGCGCGCACGACCCCGCAGCTCTGCATCACGCACGAGCTTTGTTCGGCAACCGAATAGATTACGCGGAGACTAACTATGAGGCGCTTGCGGGTGCCGACGCGCTGGTGGTGGTCACGGACTGGAACGAGTATCGGAACCCGGATTTCGAGCGAGTGAAGCGCACGCTCAAACAGCCGGTCATCGTCGATGGCAGGAATCTTTACGACGTCGAGAGGATGCGGGAGTTGGGCGTGCGTTACCATTCGATCGGACGCCCATCCGCATGAACATGCTCGGCCGCCGAGGGTAATATCATACGGATGTTCAATCCAAGATCATTGTTGCTGGCCCTGCTGCTCGCGGCACCGCTGGCTTGCAAGCCCCCATTCAATCCGAAGAGCTACCCTTCAGCTGACAAGCTGTATGAGGTAGCGCTCGCCGAGTACAAGGCGCGCCGCTACGACAACGCCGCGAAGGCATTCGAGCAGTTGACGCTCGATCTCTCCGCTCGCGATCCGCGGCTTCCGCTCTCGTACTAT
>JBGPHO010000127.1:0-7480 GCA_041484425.1 Gemmatimonadaceae bacterium | reverse complement strand
GAGGAGCAGCACGACGTCTATCGGGAGCGCGGTGTCGGCAAGATCTCGCCGTTCTTCATCCCGATGTTCATCGCGGACATCGCCGCCGGGATTGTCTCGATGATGTTCAACGCCAAAGGTCCAAACTACGCTACCGTATCAGCTTGCGCGACGAGTGCTCACGCAATAGGTGATGCGTACCGGACGATCCAGTATGGCGATGCAGATATCATGATCACGGGCGGCGCGGAAGCCACTGTCACGCCTATGGCGATCGGTGGCTTTGCCAACATGAAGGCACTCTCCGAGCGCAACGATAGTCCCGAGAGCGCCTCCCGTCCCTTCGACGCGACGCGCGACGGATTCGTGATGGGCGAAGGAGCCGGAATCCTGATCCTCGAGGAGCTGGAGCATGCGCTCAACCGGGGCGCAACGATTTACGCCGAGATCGTGGGCTACGGAGCAACGGGCGATGCTTATCACCTGACGGCGCCGGCACCGGACGGCGAAGGTGCGCAGCGCGCCATGAAGCGTGCGCTCAAGGACGCGGGACTGGAGCCCAAGGACATCCAGTACATAAACGCTCACGGAACATCGACGCCGGCCAACGACTTCAACGAGACGCGCGCCATCAAAGCGGTATTCGGCGAGTACGCGAAGACTGTGAACGTCAGCTCGACGAAGTCGGCCACCGGGCACATGCTGGGCGCTGCCGGTGCTGTGGAAGCCGTCGTCAGCTCGATGGTCGTTGGAACCGGCATCATCCCGCCAACGATCAACTACCACACTCCCGAGCCCGAGCTCGACCTCAACTACACGCCAAACACCTCCATCAAGCGCGACGTCAACGCCGTTCTGAGCAATAGTTTTGGCTTCGGTGGGCACAACTCCACCCTGGCCATCAAACGTTACACGCGTTGATCCGATGACCCGCTCCGCGGAACCCTCGCTCGACCTCGCGAAGATCACCGATCGCGCGCTCCGAGCGGTGGGAGAGAAGGTGGGTTCGCACGGGCGTCTCTCAAACGCCGACGCGGAGCTCCTCTTCACATCGCCCGATCTTCTCGGAATCGGGATGCTTGCCGACTACGCCAATCGCCGCAAGCACGGCGACGTCGTGACGTTCGCGGCCAACCAGCACATCAATCCGACCAACGTCTGCTACCTCAGGAAGACCTGCGTCTTCTGCTCCTTTGCGCGTCTGCCGAAAGAAGAAGGCGCGTACCACTACACGCTCGACCAGGTATTTGCCGAAGCCGAGACGGCGGCCAATGGGCTGACGAAGGAATTCCATATCGTCGGTGGGCTCGATATGAAGGCCGGCCTCCAGTACTACAGCGACATGTTCCGCGGCCTCAAGGCGCGCCATCCGCAGGTCCACATCAAGGCGCTCACCGCTGTGGAGATCGCGCACATCTCCCGCATTGATAAAATATCAATCGAGGAAGTGCTCACGACCCTCCGCGAAGCAGGACTCGACACACTGCCGGGCGGCGGCGCCGAAGTTTTCGGCAAAGGCGTGCGCATGGCGATCGCCGACAAGAAACTTGCGGCCGAGGACTGGATCGACGTGCATCGGACCGCGCACCGGCTCGGCATCCGATCAAATTGCACTATGCTTTACGGCCATGTGGAAAGCACTCAGGATCGGGTCGAGCACCTCTCCATGCTCCGCGATCTGCAGGATGAGTCCCATGGCTTCCTCGCTTACATTCCGCTCGCCTATCATCCCGACAACAACGAGCTCGGGATTGAGCTGGGTCGGCAGGGAACCGCCACTACGGGCTTCGACGATCTGCGCAATCTCGCGGTCGGGCGTCTCTTCCTCGACAACTTCGAGCACATAAAGACGCACTGGATCATGGTCACTCCGTTTCTCTCGCAGACCTCGCTCGCGTTTGGCGTGAACGATCTCGAGGGAACCGTGGTTCGCGAGAAGATCTACCACGAGGCGGGCGCGCACACCGCACAGGGCCTGAGTCTCGACGAGATTCTCGATCTCATAAGATCAGCCGGCAAAACTCCGGCTGAGCGCGACTCCTTCTACAACGTTCTGCGCGTCTTCGATCCCGCGCCCGCAGCGGCCGTGGCGGCCTGATGAAGATCGGACGCATCCCCTACGTCAACTGCTATCCCGTCTACGGCGCGATCGACCGGGGAATCGTCCACCTCGACGCCGAGCTGGTTGATGGGGTTCCGACCGACTTGAACCGGCGGATGGGGGCGGGCCAGCTCGACATTAGCGTCGTGTCCGCGGTCGAGTACGCGCGCGACTCCGACCGCTACCTGCTCCTGCCCGACCTCGCAATCTCGTGCGATGGTCCCGTCCGCAGTGTCATGCTGTTCTCCCGTCGTCCCGCCGCCGAGCTGGGATCGAGGAGCGTCATCGTCAGCAGAAGCTCGATGACCAGCGTCGCGCTCCTCGAGCTCCTGTTCGAAAATGTCTGGCACGCGAAGCCGCGCTTCGTCGCGGGCGACGCGGAGATCAGTGATGTGGTCGAGTCGAACGACGTCGGCGCCGATGCCCGCCTCGTGATCGGCGACGCCGCGCTCGTACTCGGCTCCAATCACCGCGAGCGGTATCCGCACGTCTACGACCTCGGCCAGATGTGGAAAGATTGGACAGGACAACCGTTCGTCTTCGCGGTCTGGGTCGCGCAGCGCTCGACCGACGTGAAGGAAGCGCTCGTTGCCCACGCCGGACTCATCGCTTCACGCAACTGGGGGCTCCGCCACTTGCCGGAGCTGGCCGAGCAGGCGCACGAGGCCACGGGCGTGAAGAGAGATGTCTGCACCGAGTATCTTTCAGGCCTGGATTACGGGCTGTCGTATTCGCACCTTGCCGGACTGACCGAGTTCTACCGCCGCCTCGTCGAGCGCGGACGGATCCCGAACGGTACACTGACCTTCCTTCCCGCCGCATGAGCGAGACACTCGACCTTCTCGATTTCTACACGAACGCCTCGCTCCTCGAGTTGGGCGCCGAGGCCGATCGAGTGCGCCAGGAAAAGCATCCCGGCAATACGGTCACCTACATCATCGATCGCAACATCAACTACACGAACGTATGCGTGGCCGATTGCGGCTTCTGTGCGTTCGCGCGCAGGCCCAAGCACGGGGAAGGCTACACGCTTTCCTTCGAGCAGATCGGCGCCAAGATCGACGAGCTCAAGGCGCTGGGGGGCGTCCAGATCCTGATCCAGGGCGGCCACAACCCGTACATCCCGTTCGAGTGGTATCTCGACTTGATGCAGTACATCAAGCGGAACCACCCGATCCACATCCACGGCTTCAGCCCGAGCGAGATCGACTTCTTCGCCAAGCTGTTCCGGATGGATGCGGTTGAAGTGATACGCGAGCTGCGAAAGGCGGGGCTCGATTCGATTCCCGGCGGAGGGGGAGAGATCCTCGTGCAGCGCGTCCGCGATATCGTGGCACCCAAGAAAGCAGGCGCTGACCGCTGGCTCGAGATCATGGAGCTCGCCCACAACGAGGGGATGAAGACGTCCGTCACGATGATGTACGGGCTCGGAGAGACGCTGGCCGAGCGGCTCGAGCATCTCCAGCGAGTGAGAGACGTCCAATCGCGCACTGGCGGGTTCACCGCGTTCATCTGCTGGCCTCTCCAGCCCGAGAACACGCCGACGATGTCCCACCAGCCGAAGACGGGCGCCACCGAGTACCTGCGGACCGTCGCTTTCGCCCGAGTCGTTCTGGACAACGTTCCGAATCTCCAGTCGAGCTGGGTGACCATGGGGATGAAAATCGGCCAGATCGCTCTCCGCTTCGGCTGCAACGACTTCGGCTCGCTCATGATCGAAGAGAACGTGGTGTCGGCCGCGAACACGACCCACCGCACGTCGACGCCGGAGATGGAGCGATTGATCCGCGACGCTGGTTTCACCCCGGCCCGGAGAAAGCAGGACTACTCGCTCATCGATCCCGCGCCCGCACCCGCTGTCCACGCGGATGCCGCGTGAGAACGACGCGACTATCCGCGTCGGCATCGGCTACGACTCCCACCGATTCGTCTCGGGCCGCCCTCTAACACTTGGCGGCGTTCTAATACCATCGGAAGTCGGCCTGCTGGGTCATTCCGATGCCGATGCCATCTGCCACGCCGTAACCGACGCTATTTTGGGCGCCGCGGGACTGGGCGACATCGGTGAGATGTTCCCGGACACGGATCCCGCCAACAAGGGTCGCGATTCAATCGGAATGCTCGAAGCCGCTGTCAGGCGAATAGCGACCGCCGGTTACGTGGTACATCAGATCGATGTGAGCGTCGTCGCCGAAACGCCGCGGCTCTCGCCTCATCGCGAGAAAATCCGGGCTCGCCTGGCATCCGCTCTCGGTATCGAATCCGCGAGCGTGAGCGTCAAAGGAAAGTCGAACGAAGGCATGGGCTGGATCGGGCGAAAAGAGGGACTCGCCTGCATCGCGGTCGCCACTCTGAAAGGGAATCGCTAGCGAATGCTCCAGACCCTGACCCGATGGCTGGGTGACCTGCCTCTCGGATCTCTTTACGTAGCGATCGCCGCGCTCTCGGCCTTTGAAAACTTTTTCCCGCCATTTCCTTCCGACGCGGTGATCGCGTTCGGAAGCTTTCTCGCCGACAGAGCGCATGGATCCGCAATTACCGTTTTCCTCTGTGGCTGGGTCGGCAACATTGCCGGAGCGGGCGTCACTTACACGCTCGGGCGGCGGTTCGGCGCGAAAGCGTTTCTGCGCCGAATCGAGAAATACGCCGGTCCCGACGCCGAAGCCAGAATCAGAAAGCTCCACAAGAAGTACGGCTTCATGGGATTGTTCGTGAGCCGTTTCCTTCCGGGAGTGCGCGCCATCGTCCCACCGTTCGCCGGAGCTATGAGGCTGCCCGCCTTCAAAGTGATGCTCTCTGTCGCCAGCGCGTCCGGGGTGTGGTTCGCTTTCATTACGTTTCTGGCATTCCGCGCCGGCGACAACTGGGATGTCGTCCAGCGGTATCTGGTGCGGTCGGGCAAGGTCGCGGGTCTGATTGCGATCGGCATCGTCGTACTCACAATAGGAATCTGGCTATGGAAGCGTCAGGCGAAAAAGCGTGAGTAAGCCGAAGCTGGATGATGCCGTGGCCCGTTCCTTCTACAGCGAGCGGTTCGACGATTTCCTCGCCCTGGAACAGGGAGCCTCGGTACAGACCAGCCGGGCCTACAAGCTCGACCTCGCCCGGTTCGTCACCTATGCCAGCATCAAAGGCGCATCATCCGCGACCGAGATCAGCGCCCGCATGCTCCGGGAATTCGTGTATCACCTCAAGGACCTCGGACTCTCCCCGGCTTCGATCAGGCGCAACGTGTCCGCAATTCGCACGTACTTCAAGTTCATGCTTGGAGAGGGTTACGTCGTGCGTGACCCGAGCGAGCGACTGGAAACGCCAAAGCGCTGGCGCACCCTTCCCGAAGTGCTCGGCGTCGACGAAATCGAGAAGCTTCTTGCCGCTCCGTCGCTCGACGAGCCGCTCGCGTTCCGCGACAGGGCAATGCTCGAGCTGGCGTACGGCGCGGGGCTGCGGGTTTCGGAATGGATTTCGCTCAGCGTCCGCGATGTGATGCTTCAGGACCACGTCGTACGGGTATTCGGGAAAGGCGCGAAGGAGCGCCTTGTTCCCATCGGCCGCCGCGCGATCGGTGCGATCGCAATCTATCTGCGCGAGCTTCGTCCGAAGCTCGAAAAGGGTGAGGGGAAGGGAATCCTTTTCCTCAACGCTCGGGGGCGACCGCTGTCTCGTATGGGCGCGTGGAAGATCCTTCGCAAGTACGTGAACCAGGCTGGAATCACCAAGCCCGTGTCGCCCCACACTCTCCGCCATTCGTTCGCGACGCATTTGCTGGAAGGAGGCGCGGATCTGAGGGCGGTGCAGGAGATGCTCGGCCACGTTGACATCTCGACGACCCAGATCTACACGCACGTCGACCGCGAATACCTCCGCTCGGTGCACAAGCAGTTCCATCCCCGCGCGTGACCGTCCTCGCATAGAATTAGCGATGCTCCTCGTGCTCGATAACTACGATTCCTTCACCTACAATCTCGTCCAGTATCTGGGCGAGCTTGGCGAGAGTGCCGTCGTGAAGCGCAACGACGAGATCAGCGTCGACGACATCGGCACGATGGGCGTGACGCGCATTGTGATCTCCCCGGGGCCGTGCACGCCATCGGAGGCGGGAATCAGCGTCGCTGCCATCAGGCGCTGGGGCAAGTCGATTCCGATCCTCGGCGTATGTCTGGGCCACCAGGCGATCGGCGAAGCGTACGGCGGGAAAGTCGTGCGCGCGCGAACGCTGATGCACGGCAAGACCTCGCGCATCACGCACGACGGAAAGGGGATATTCAGGAACATTCCCAACCCGCTCGAGGTGATGAGATATCATTCACTCGTGGTTCAGACTGACTCGCTGCCGGCCGAGCTTGAGATCACGGCGCGGGCGAAGGACGATCCGAGCGAGATCCACGCGATCCGGCACCGCGAGCATCCGGTATGGGGTGTGCAATTCCACCCCGAATCGATCCTTACCGAAAGCGGCAAGGAGATTCTCCAAAACTTTCTAACAATCGGACGATGAAGGCTCATACCCTTGTCCCGCTCGCCATCGCCGTCACCGGCCTCGCGTCCGTCGTGCACGCCCAGGACACTACTGCTGCCGCGCCCGACACCGGATACGCCGAATATCACGATTCGCCGATATCGCTCCCGCTGGGGCTCGGCCTCCGGATTCCGACGTACGATCGCGTGAACGGACTCGCCCTCCCGTGGGGTCCTAAAATCGAGTTTGCCGACGCCAGAGTCGACGTCGATGCGCTGGTCACCTACCGCTCGAACCTGGGGAAGTGGGATCCTTCGCTGGAGGGAAGTCTTCGTCCGGGCTACGACAACGAGCTCAGGTTCTATGTTGGGCGAGGAACATTCACCAACGACGCCTGGATCCGTGGAGACCTCACGAACTCCGCAGCGGCGTTCTTCGCTGGGAGCGACTCGCGCAACTATTATCGGGGAGATCGCGCGACCGCTCGTTTTGCGCGCGCGTTCACGGGCACCGGTTTTACCATCATGCCGTTCATCGGCGGCAATCTCGAGCGCGATTGGTCGACAGGCTCCGTCACGCCAACCAAAACTCCGTGGAGTGTTTTCGGCCGCAAGGGCAACCTGAGGATGCGGAGACCGAATCCGCGCGTGGCCAGGGGAAGCATCACCTCGGCCCTCGGCGGAGCAACCATCGAGGTCGTGCGAGGTGGCCTGGAAGGAAAGCTTGATGCGTCGGTCGAGCAGTCCGTCCGGACGGCACTAAAGCCTGACTGTTCCGGCGTGCCGGTCGGAGGTACGTGCTTCCAGCCACAGCCGGGAGACTCGTTTACCCAGGGGACGGTCGATGGCCACCTTACCTTTCCGACTTTCAGCACCCAGACATTCGCGTTCAAAGCCCACGCTGTAGTTGCCGGCGGATTGGGCCCCCCGGCCCCCGCTCAG
>JBGPHO010000126.1:0-7504 GCA_041484425.1 Gemmatimonadaceae bacterium | reverse complement strand
TGGGCCGCGTCGCGAAATACGGGACAGTAAAAGTCACGGAGCTGATGAAGATCGAGAAGTATTCGCACGTGCTGCACATCGTGAGTCAGGTGGAGGGCGAGCTGAACGACGGACTCTCCGCTCTCGATGTGTTTCGCGCGACCTTCCCCGCCGGGACGATGACGGGTGCGCCGAAGATTCGGGCAATGGAAATCATCGACGAGCTGGAGCCGGTATCGCGCGGACCGTACGCGGGCGCGATTGGCTACATCGCCGCCGGCGGCAAGCGAATGGATTTGGCAATCACGATCCGCACGTGCGTCATCGCGAACGGCACGGCATCGGTGCAGGCCGGCGCCGGCATCGTTGCCGACTCGGTGCCCGAGCGCGAGTGGGAAGAGACACGCAGCAAAGCCCAGGCACTCTTGAGCGCCATTGCATCGGTGCGACGACCGCAGCAGACGCGATGAGCGTCGGCCTCACGATTCCTCAGTACGAACGCTTCCGGGTCGGCGGCGCGCGCGTCGTGGCGGCGCAAGGCTGCGCGCCGAGCATACGGGAAGTACTGGAGAAGGAACGACTGTACGAGTTTGCCGCGCGTCAGCCGGACGCCATCCCACTCGTCGGACGCGCGCCCGTCTTCGCGGTGAAGCTTCCCGGCGGCTGCGGTAGGGTGGTAGTCCGCCATAACATGCGTGGCGGCTGGATGGCCAAAATCAGCAGAGACCTCTTCGTCCTCCCAACCCAAGGCTATCGAGAGCTGCTCGCGTCGCTTCGTCTGCGAGCCAGCGGGGTGAATACGCCCGAGGTACTCGCCTACGTCTCTTATCCGAAGAATCTCATGCTGCGCCGTTCCGATGTCGCGACGCGGGAGATCCCCAACGGCCACGATCTATCCGTCGCGCTGGCCAGGATCACCGATCACGATCACAGGGTCATGGTACTGGATGCAATAGTAAAGCTGCTGCGATCACTGACCCAGGCCGGGGCTCACCACCAGGATCTCAATCTGAAGAACGTGCTGCTCACGGCCGGCGAAGGCCCGGGACTCGATGCGCATCTGCTCGACGTCGATCGCGTTCGGTTCAGCTCGCCGGGTTCACCGCTCGTGGCGAAGGCAAATCTCGACAGGCTCATCCGCTCGCTGCGCAAATGGCGCGACCTTCACGCCCTTCCCTACTCGGCGGAAGATGAAGAGTACCTGCGCCTGAGGAGCGTGGAGTGAGCGCCGCGATCGAGCCCGGAGTACCGGACAAGATTTGCATCGTGATGATGAGCGCCGTCGGCGACGCGGTGCACGTGCTGCCGGTCATCAACGCGCTCAAGCGGGCGAATCCCAAAACGCGAATCACCTGGGTGCTCCAGCCTGGCCCCGCGGCACTGGTTCGGGGCCATCGGTCCGTCGATGAGATAATCGTCTTCGATCGCGCCCGGGGCCTGATGGCCTTCGCGGATGTCTCTTCGGAGCTCGCGAAGAGGCGCTTCGACCTGGTGATCAATCTCCAGGTCTATTTCAAGGCGGGGATCGTGACCGGTGCGACTCACGCTCCGATCAAGCTCGGGTTCGACCGCTCGCGCGCGCGCGACCTGAACTGGCTCTTCACGAATCGGAAGATTCCTCCGCATTCCGTCCAGCACGTGCAGGATCAGTACTTCGAGTTTCTCACCGCGCTCGGTGTGTCGCCGCAGCCGGTGGAATGGGACCTCGGCCCGTGGCCCGTTGAGCGGGGGTGGCAGCGCGAGTTCATCGCGTCAATCGCTCACCCGATTGCTTCGATCGTCGTCGCGACGAGCAAGCCGGAGAAAGATTGGATGCCGGAGCGTTGGGCCGAGGTGAGCGACGCTCTCCACCAGAAGTTTGGAATGCAGGTGGTTCTCGTCGGTGGTCGTTCGGAGCGAGAGCTGGCCGCGGAGCGAATCGTCATGGAGCGCGCAAAGCACAAGCCCCGCTCCGAGCTGGGCAGCGGCTTGAGAAATCTCGTCTCGATTCTGGATGCGTCGGCGCTCGTGCTCTCACCAGATACCGGCCCGTTGCACATGAGCGTGGCGCTCAACCGTCCGGTAATCAGTCTCATGGGGTACACCAATCCAAAGCGTACCGGGCCCTATCGCCGTTTCCAGGATCTCGTCATCGACGCGTACGGCGATCCGGGAGAGCAGTATCCAATCTCAATGGAGAATCGGCGAGGACGAATGATCCGGATCGAAACACAGGACGTCCTCGACAAGGTTTCGCTCTGGCAAAAGAGATACGCGAAGGGGACTCGATGACCGCGAAGTTGCCGGTCAAAGAGCAAGTCTCCGCGGGTGGCGTCGTGTTTCGCGGGGCCAAGGGAAGCGCGGAAGTGGTGATCGTCTCCGTCGGCGGACAGCACCGGTGGCAGCTGCCCAAGGGGTTGGTAGACGCCGGAGAAAATCCCGAGATAACGGCGGTGCGGGAAGCGCGAGAGGAAGGAGGAGTGTCGAGCGAGGTCGTGCAACCCATCGAGACAATCGAATACTGGTACGCGGGCCTCGACAACGGCAGCAGGGTGCGCTTCCACAAGCGCGTTCACTTCTATCTTCTTCGCTACCTGTCCGGCGACACGAAGGACCACGACTGGGAAGTGAACGAGGCCCGCTGGGTGCCGATCGAGGACGCCGCGAGCCAGCTTGCCTTCGACAACGAGCGCCGCGTGATGGAGAGTGCGCGCGAGCTAATCGGCTGACGTCGCCAGCTCACCGAAGCGGTATCGGACTCCGACGTCTCGCATCAATCCCACCAGGCGCACAAGCGGCAGCCCCATGACCGCGAAGTAGTCTCCCTCGATCCGTTCTACGATCGTCGCTCCAAATCCCTGAATTCCGTAAGCGCCCGCCTTGTCCATCGGCTCTCCGGTCGCGATGTACGCCTCGATCTCGTCGTCGCGAAGCCGCCGGAACCTGACGCGCACTTCCTCCACCGCTGAGCGGAGCTTCCGTCCTCGGGAAACCGCGACAGCGGTGACGACCGTGTGCTCCCGCCCACTGAGCATACCCAACATCCTTGCTGCTTCGGCGACGTCGGCTGGTTTGCCCAGCACCTTGCGATTGATGACGACAACGGTATCGGCGCCGATGGTGATGAGATCGGGGTCACGTAAAGCGATGGCGCTCGCCTTCTCCCGGGCGAGCCGCTCTGCGTGGCGGCGCGGTGCTTCGCGCGGACGCATCGTCTCGTCGATGTGGGCCGGACGCACCTCGTGCGGGATGCCGATCAGGTTGAGCAGCTCCCGCCGTCTCGGGGAGGCCGACGCGAGCACGACGTGGCAGGCGCTCATCGCTCGAGCCAGAGGGTGACGGGTCCATCGTTCACGAGCTCGACATCCATCATCTCGCCGAACTCGCCACTCTCGACGCGGAGCCCGCGCTCACGCAGCGCTGAGAGGAAACGCTCGTACAGGGGGATCGCTTCCTCCGGGCGTGCGGCGTCGATGAAACTGGGCCGCTTCCCTTTCTCCGCGTTCCCATAGAGAGTGAACTGGGACACGACCAGAACCGCCCCGCCGACTTCCGAGAGAGCGAGATTCATTTTTCCATCGGCGTCGCTGAAAAGGCGGAGGCCGGAAGTCTTTTCAGCCATCCAATCGACTTTCTCGAGAGTGTCGCCGTGCGTGAAGCCGACGAGAAGGAGGAACCCCGTCGCAATGCTTCCCGCCTTTCGCTCTCCGATGCGGACCTCCGCCCGAGAGACCCGCTGAAGCAGGACTCTCAGTACTACTCCACGGTGACGGACTTGGCGAGGTTGCGCGGCTGATCCACGTTCGCGCCCCGCTTGACGGCGATATAATAGGCGAGGAGCTGCAGCGGCACCGAGGCGAGCACCGGAGCGAGCATGTCCTTCGTCTCGGGAATGCGGAACTCATAATCGAGCTTTCCCGCCAGCATCTCCTCTTCGCGCGTGGTGATCGCGATTACACGTCCTCCTCTCGCTTTTACCTCCTGCACGTTCGAGACGACCTTTTCGAACACCGAGTCGTGGGGGGTGATGAACACCACCGGCATCTTCTCGTCGATCAGCGCGATCGGGCCGTGCTTCATCTCCGCCGCCGGGTAGCCCTCGGCGTGGATGTAGCTGATCTCCTTCAGCTTGAGGGCTCCCTCGAGCGCGGTCGGGAAACTGTACCCTCGGCCCAGGTAAAGGAAGTTCTGCGCATTCTTGAACTCCTCGGCGATCTTCTCGATTTCGGGAGCGCGGTCGAGAATCTTCTGAATCTTGGAGGGAAGCATCTGCATCTCCTCGATGATCTCTTTCCCGTCCACCATCGACAGGTTGCGCAGCCTGGCGAGCTTGAGCGTGAAGAGCAGCAGCGCGATCACCTGACTGGTGAACGCTTTGGTGGAGGCGACACCGATCTCCGGTCCGGCGTGGACGTAGATGCCGCCATCGCTCTCGCGCGCAATGGTCGAGCCGACGACGTTGACGATTCCGTACGTTCGCGCGCCTCGGGATTTCGCTTCGCGCATCGCGGCGAGCGTGTCCGCCGTCTCACCCGATTGTGAGATCACGATGCACAACGTCTTGTCCGTGATGATGGGATTCCGGTAGCGCAGCTCGGAAGCATACTCGACTTCGACCGGAATTCGCGCGAGGCTTTCCAGCATGTGCTCGCCGATCAGTGCAGAGTGCCAGCTCGTGCCACACGCTGTGATGAGGATGTTGTCGAACTTGAGCATCTCCTCATCGGTCATGTTGAGTCCGCCGAGCTTGGACGTTCCCTGGTCCGGCAGCAACCGTCCGCGCATGCAGTTCTCGACTGTCGCCGGCTGCTCGAAAATCTCCTTGAGCATGAAATGGGCGAACCCGCCGCGCTCGATCTGGTCCAGGTCCCAGTCGATCTTGCTGACGCGGCGATCCAGCTTCTGCGCGCGCTGATTGAGAATCGTGTAGCCATCGCGCGTGAGGACCGCGACGTCGCCATCGTCGAGGTAGACGACTTCGCGCGTCTGCGCCAGAATGGCCGAGACGTCGCTGGCGACGTAGTACTCGCCGTCGCCGAGACCGATGAGGAGCGGGCTGCCCTTCCTTGCCGCGACGATCTTGTTCTTATCCTGGCTCGAGACGACCGCAATTCCGTAGGTGCCTTCGATCTGCCAGAGTGCTTCGATTACGGCATCCTCGAGATTTCCGTCGAACGCCTCCTCGATCAAATGGGCAATGACTTCGGTATCGGTATCGGACACGAAAGTATGGCCGTGCGCGATGAGCTCCTTCTTGAGCGTGCCGGAGTTCTCGATGATTCCGTTGTGGACGACGGCGATATCACCCTTGCAGTCGACGTGCGGATGCGCGTTGCATTCGTTGGGGACGCCGTGCGTCGCCCAGCGCGTATGGCCAATTCCCATGTCCCCCGCGACGGGGCTGGCGGCGAGCGCGCGCTCGAGCTGCGAGATTTTTCCAGCGGCTTTGCGGGTCTCGACTCCACCGCCATTCATGACTGCGACGCCGGCGGAGTCGTAGCCGCGGTACTCCATGCGCTTGAGCCCCTCGAGCAGGAGGGGTGTCGCGCCACGCATTCCGATGTAGCCGATTATTCCGCACATAAAGACGTCTGGTTGACTGTAGTCCTACCGGCCCAGCGCCTCGACCGGCTGCCGGCAATCCCGGACCAGCTGCTGCGCTGCTGCCGCGGTCGGAGCCTCTGCTATTACTCGCACGATTGGTTCCGTTCCGGACGGGCGGATGTGCACCCAACGATCCGGCCAGGTCAGCCTCAGGCCATCCTGGGTGTCCGCTTCGGCGTCGGGGAAGGCCCGTTTGAGGGCTTCGTACACCGCGTCGAGAGGTGCGTTCGGGCGGTCGAGCTTGTCCTTAACGATAACGTATCTCGGGTACGCAGCGATGATTTTCGAGAGGGGCTTCCCCTCCTCGAGGAGCAGCTGAAGTATCAGCGCGGCCCCCACCGGCGCGTCCCGGCCGAGGTGGAGCTCTGAAAGAATTACGCCGCCGTTTCCCTCCCCCCCAATGGGCGCCTTTTCGGAGCGCATTCTAGTGGCGACGTTGACCTCGCCGACGGGGGCGCGGATTACGCGGGTCCCGGCTTCCCTGGCGATGTCGTCAATGATGCGGCTAGTCGACAGATTCGTGACAATGACGCCCTTTCGGTGCCGCAGGACCACCTTGGACGCAAGCGCGATGGTGTAATCCTCTCCGATCGCGATTCCTTCCTCCGACACGAGCGCCAGACGATCCACATCGGGATCGACGGCCATCCCAATCTCGCAGTGGGAATCCACTACCAGCTTCTGCAGCTCTCCCAGGTTTTCGGCGATGGGCTCGGGTGGATGGGGAAAGCGTCCGTCGGGCTCCATGTTGATCGTCGCCAGCTTGCACCCCAGCAGCTCGAGAAGGACCGGCATGAACACCCCTCCCGCGCCACGGACGCAATCGAGGGCCACTCTGAATTCCTTCTTTCTGATCCCATCGACGTCGAGAAAGGGGAGGGCCAGTATTTTCTCGATGTGCTCCCGCGCCGCGTCCTTGTCCTGAGCAACGGTCCCGAGCTTGTCCCAGGTCGCTCGCGGGATGTTTCCCTCCACGACCTGTCGCATCTGCGCCCCTTCCGCGGCATCGAGAAACAGCCCGGAAGGACCGATGAACTTGAGCGCGTTCCACTCGATCGGATTGTGGCTGGCGGTGATGGCGAGGCCGCCGGCGGCATGGTGGTACTCGACGGCGAGCTGCACGGTCGGGGTCGGAACCATGCCAATGTCGAGCACGTCGCAGCCAACCGACTGAAGCGCGGCATGGACGACCGGTTGGAACATTGGACCCGACACCCTGCTGTCACGACCGACGACGATGAGCGCTTTCGCACCGGACCGCGCCAGCGCCCAGGCGCCGAACCCAGCGGCGAATTTCGCGATGATCTCCGGCGTCAACGCCTCTCCGACGCGACCACGCACGCCGGAGACGCCCACCATCAAACCCTCGTAAGCCATTCGTGCTCTGTCCTCCAGTTTCCTTTTGGGCCGGCTGAGCAGCGGGTAATTTACTCCGCACGAGCCCGCCGGACGACGGAAAGCGCCTGCTCGATTGGTTAACTTCTAATGCATCACCCATTCCTCTCCTTCCAGCGTGAAAGCGAATGACCCGCATCTTTGACGAAGATCTGAAAGTCTCATTCGGCACCCGCGCGATTCACGCGGGGCAGCGCCCCGATCTGCTGTCGGGCGCGATAATGACGCCGATCTACACGACGTCAACCTACGTTCAGGAGGGACTCGGCCAGAACAAGGGATATGAGTATGCGCGCGGCAAAAACCCAACGCGCGAAGCGCTGGAGCGGAATGTCGCCGCGCTCGAAGGGGGCACGCACGGCTTCGCATTCAGCAGCGGCATGGGCGCGACCGATTCCATCATGAAGCTGTTCAAGTCAGGCGACCATATCATTGCCGGTGAAAGCAGCTACGGCGGCACCTTCAGGCTGTTCGACAAGATCCTCAGGAAATTCGGGTTGTGCTTCTCCTACGTCGACAGCCGCGACCCGCAGAACGTCGAGGACGC
>JBGPHO010000125.1:0-7665 GCA_041484425.1 Gemmatimonadaceae bacterium | reverse complement strand
ACGGGCACATGCGACAAATCAAGTTGAGCGCGAATGTATTCATCGGACGACGAAGTTGGCTGAGGTGCATCGGACAAAAGAATAATTACGGGAGCGGGCGGGTGTGTCAAGGTCTCGCTTCTTATCATCGTGACGCTCACACAAACAAACTACGCTGCTGCCCGCGGCCCGCTCCCCGCTTTTTCGCTGAGCGCTAAAGCGACGGGACCGGTCGGCGTGGCGGACTTGGGATAAAAAGCTGCGGCGCAACGGAAAACGGCGTGAGTGAAGGCATTAGTCACTTCATCGTTCGGGATGAGCGATTTCAAGAAGCTGAGGGTCTGGCGGAAGGCGCACGCATTGACTCTCAACGTGCATCGCGTTGCCTCGACAATCCGTGGACCGCAGTACGCGGCATTGCGCAGCCAAATGACGCGCGCGGCAATGTCGGTCTCGGCGAACATCGTTGAGGGCAGAGAGCAGAGGTCGGAACGCGAGTTCGCGCGATTCCTGGGTTACTCTCTCGCCTCAACCTCGGAGTTGGAGCATCACCTTCTGGTAGCACGCGATCTCCGAGCGATCAGCAACGCCGACTTCAGCTCTTCCCTCGGCCAACTAATTGATGTAAGGAAGATGCTACACGGCCTGATAACAAAATTGTCGGACGCGAAACCTCTCTCGCCAAAACACCCTGTCCCGTCCTCTTAGCGAAAAGCGCGGAGCGATCAGCGGGCAGCAGGCAGCAGCGTAGTTGAACTGCCACGCCCCGCCCTGACCATAAGCTGAACGGGTACCCACCATCCCGCAGCACGAGTTCTCACATCCATCCGAAGTTGCCCCGGCTTTTCCGGAGTGTAAAGAAAGTCCCCGGTCTCTCCCGCACCCATCAGCACCGAGGCTGCTCGCGGCGTCGACTGCATGGCGGTCAGATCCGCGCCATCCTTTGCGACCGGCGTCCACTGTGAGATCGTCGTATCGGTTCCGAGGCGGATGACCACGCTCGCCTGGGGATGGATCATCACAATCCGCAGACGGTAGGTGGTACCGACTTCGAGCTCGAGCACGGGAGCGAGACTTCCGTTGATGGTCCCGCCTACTCTCGTTTCGACGCTCCCCGCTCCGCTGCCTCCAATCAGAATGACCCTGTCGATCTTCGGATCGAAGCGATGCTCCGCGTCGGTAACGATCAACGCGCCGTACATGCCGGAGTTCGTCTGCGTCAGCTCGTGCACGTGCGAATGGTAAATGAACGTACCCGCGCGCGGCGGGGTGAACTCGGCGACGAACGAATCGTTGGGCTGAATGGCGGGCATTAGATGGCCAGGCGTTCCGCTCCAGCCGGGAACTCCATCGGGATAACTCTCGATCTCCATTCCGTGCCAGTGGACGGAGGTCTCACTCTGGAGATGGTTTACGACGGTGATCCGCGCGGGCCTCCCTCTTTCCAGAAAGAGCGCTGGACCTGGCAGCGTCACCGAATCTCTCGCCGGCTCCGCGCCCTGTTGCAGCACGAATCCGATCGCGGGTCGGCCGGCAATACCGTGCGGTGAATTCTGGATGAGCAGTCTCACACGTTGGGGCTCGAGTGTCGATACCGCGGCCTGTGGTCCCTTCGGGAGCACGTGCATTCCGATGATGAGGCCCGCCATCTCCATCAGACCGTGATTGGAATGCGATTCCGCCTGCATGTCGGACAACGATCGCCGCTCGACGAGATTCCTGAGCGTGCTGGTTCCATCGACGTGAATCGCGAGGTGGCAGTGTATCAGCCAATTGCCTGGCCGGTCGGGTACGAAACGCATTGCCATCGTCGCGCCGGGAATCATCGTTCGAGTATTCACGTGTGTGATCTCGGCCGGCGACGACGCGGTGTCCGCCATCTCGGTGCCGTGACGAAAGGCATCGTAGTAGAAGCCATGCAGGTGCATTGGATGGGGGGCGCTCGATGCGTTGATCCACCGCCAGGAAACGGTGTCTCCCTGATTGAAGGTGAACCGCTCCGTGTACGGCCACGATTTTCCGTTGACGACCACGAACTCGCGCGGATTGGTGCTCGAGTATCCTTCGGCGTCGCGCTCGGTGCGCCAGACGCTGATGAGGAAGATCCTCTCGCCTTCCCTGGCGCCAGATTTCGGATCGACGATGATCGCGCCCGACAGCATTGCGTCGGAAAGCATTCGCTCGTTCATCGTCTGGCGTCCGTCGCTCGCCCAGTAGAAGTAGCTTCCGGGCGCACCGGCGAGGAAGGTCACTTCTTTGGTCTCGTTGGGCGCGATGTTAGTGACATCGTCGCTCACAGCGGGCCGAGTGTGGAGCCCGTGCAGAAAGATCTGGGCACGGGCGAGCGAGTTGTGGATAGAGACGTGGACGGTGGTGCCTTCGGGAACGCGAATCATCGGGCCGGGAATTTCCGGCGCGCGGCCCACTTCAGTCAAAGCGGGCAGGACCGTATTCGCACCGTCCTCAGCTTCCGGGAACCAGCGCGCGTTTACGATCTCGAGCTTCAGCTCGAGCTTCCCGTCGTGGAGAGTGCCCGCGGGCCGCCGGTTGTCGTTCGCGATCGCGCGCGGCGCGTCCGCGGGGTTCGTCGAAGAGTGATTGGAAACACCCGGAAAGCTGGCGCCAACTGAGGCAATGATGCCGGTGAGCAAAAGCCCTGAGCGAATGCGCAAGCGACCGCCGGGTCAAGAAACGTGGGTTCCGCGAAGCACCCAACATAGGTTACTCCTGCCCGGGACTCCAGCTTGACCTGACGAGTCTCCACTTTCGTCACTCGAAGGGCCGCTTTTCGCTCATGTGGTGGCCACGACCTCCATTAAACCGACGCGTGACTCCCGCGTGATTACAACGTTGACACACGCCCACGCGAAGAGATTGAACACCAGCACCCCGAGCGCCGCAGCCTGGTTCTGGTAAAACATGAATACCTCGGTGAAGCAGATCGAGAGCAGCACGGCCCGGTGAAAGAAGTGCAATGCCGTCATCCTCGAGCGGCGGAGCGCGAACACAGCGACGACAACGAAAACGGCTGGGATGAGCGTCGAGACGATCAGTAGCCAGTCTGAAATTGAAAGGATGCCAAACGCCCCGCGCCGTTGGCCGGAGGCTTCCGCGACTATTCCCGCCGCCAGATGTCCGGCAACGATCAGTGCGGCCGTCCCCGCGTTGACTACGAGCTGAAGAACGAAAAGCGTGATGAGTCCGCCGAATCGATTCGATCGAGCGAGCACCGCCTCGTAGCCCGCGACGATGTAGCGGCGAATGCGATGCGACAATCCGTTAGTCGGCGGCTGAACACTTGCGCCCTCAATGAGTGCCGCCAAACCCAATGTCAGGTCGTCCTTCTCGGCGATGGCCCCAAGATACCGGAGCGCCCTGTCACGCTCCTCTGGCTGGAGGTCGTTGATGACAGCCTCTTCCAGATCATTGATGGCGTTGATGAGATATTCTTCCCTGCTGATCCCGCGGCGCATCTGAAGATCGCGAAAGGCGAGATAGATGAGGACGAACATGATGTAGATGAGCGCGATCGACGGCTGATAGAAATAGTTGTTGTCGCGCGTGATGAACTTGCCGATTTCGTCGATGAACGTTCCGAATCCGACTCCGCCGAGTAGTGCCGCCAACAGCCGGGTTCGGTTGCCAAGAAACGAAAGGCAGACGAGCAGCGCCGCCGCCATCAACAGGCCTCCCCAAAGCATGTGGGCGATGTGGAATCTCGCCCCACCCAGACTTGGATAGCCGGTGATTCGAAGCATGAACCTGATTGCCAGTACCGCCGACACTCCGCCGACGATGAAGAGATCGAGATATCGCGCGGCGCCAAGATCGCGGGGAAAGACGGGGCGCGGCAACGACACTTATCCCCTCGGCCAGCCATTGTTCGCGCGATCGATGTCCGGCAGGGCGTGTCTCGGATCCACCTCCGCGCGGGTGACCCGCTTTTTCTCCGGCACACGGTAGACGAACTGCGAGCCGAGGTTCCACATCTCGACTGGCAGCTTGACGATGGTCTTAGTGCCGTCAGCGAAAGTGAGCGAGATCTCCGCTGGCATCACCATCGTTCCACGATTCCCGAGGTAGACATTGGAGCCGCCGTCGGCGCGAGTCGCGATTGAATCGACTGATTGATCGAGCCGAGCGGTGGAGTAAATCCAGCCGCGCCAGAACCAGTCGAGATCCATTCCGGACTCATCGCGCATCATCCGAAAGAAATCCGCCGGAGTGGGATGCTTGAAGGCCCAGGCTTTGATGTACTCGCGGAACGCGGCGTCGAAGCGATCCTTGCCGAGCACTTCGTAGCGCAGCATCTGCATCATTAGAGCAGGTTTCTGGTATCCGACCCAGAAGAGATCGTGCACCTGCGTCGGGTTCGTGATGAGCGGCTGCTCGGCGCCGGGCTTGGCGTGCTCGCCGTAGAGATGGAGCGGGTGCACCTCGATCGAGTCACCGTACGGCGTGCCCTGGAAATATTTGGCGGCGTTCCCGAGATCGATGAACGTGTTGAAGCCTTCGTCCATCCACGGATAGAGCCTCTCGTTGGAGCCGACTATCATCGGAAACCACTCGTGCCCGAACTCGTGCGCGATCACCCACTGCTGGTCTTCACGAACGGCACTGTTGGGCGTGAAGGTCATCATCGGGTATTCCATTCCCTCGATGGGACCTTCGATGGTCGTGGCGTGTGACCATGGGTAGCGATACCACTGTTCGCTGAAGTACTTGATCGCCTCGCGTCCCATGCGATTCACCTCGGCCCACTTGTCCGCCGAGGGGCGATAGAGATCCTCGATGAGGATGCCGTCGTAGCCACTGGCGTCCCAGCGGAAGTTGGGTCCACCGGCGAACGCGAAATCGCGGACGTTGGTGGCAGTGTAATGCCAAGTGAGCGATGGCACTGGATTGAGCGGCGATGCGGACGGCCGCGCAACGGTAGGCGGCCGCGTACGCTCCATGTTGCCGACCTCGTCCGCGCCGATGATCGCGACTGCTGCCTCCGATCGTCTCGCCGCCGCGAGACGGGTGCGCTGGGTGGGCGTGAGCACCTGCTCCGGATTTGCGAGCTCGCCGGTGGCGGCAACGATGTACGACCGGGGGACCGTTAGGGACACATCAAAGTTGCCGTATTCGAGATAAAACTCCCCCGCGCCGATGTAGGGCTCGTGGTTCCAGCCGTGAACGTCGTCGTAGACGCAGAGGCGCGGGTACCATTGCGCCATCTCGTAGAGCGGGCCGTCGTGCCCCATTCGTCCGCCGCCCTGGGGCGGAACATTGAAGTGCCAGACGGCTTCAATGTCGAGCGACGCGCCGGGAGCGAGCGGCGTCGCCAGATCGACCCGCATCGTCGTTCCGTAAACGGTGCGTTTTGCATCGACGCCGGCAATCCGAAGCGACTCAAGGTGGCCTCCGCCGTTGAATCCCTGGCAGGAGAAATCGAACGTGGCGTCGAGGAAGACGAGCGGGGGCTGGTTGAGCACGTTGGTGATGCTGTTTGGCGCGCAGAGATTCTGCTCGACGAACAGCCACAGGTAAGGCAGCGCGTCGGGCGAGCGGTTGGTGTAGTGAATCGTCTCGCGTCCGCGGAGCTCGTTGCGCGCGGGGTCGAGCGTCGCGGCGATTTTATAGTCGACGCGCTGCTGCCAGTACTTCGCGCCCGGTCTGCCGCTGCCGCTACGGACATCGGTCGGCGTCGTGAGAGCGAGCGCTCGGAATGGCGACGTGTCGGTGACCTGCGCGAGCGACGTCTGCGCCTCGGCCGGCTCGCAAGGAGCGGAGGCAAGCAGTGTTACGAGGAGAGTAAGTATCCACCCACGGTGGGCGGCGACGGACGAAGAGTTTTGTGCGCTCATGCGGATACCGGACGGTGGTCTCGAGCAAACATTACAACCGGGTGGACGATAAATATGTCCAACCTGGAGTGATCGGCTACGCCGGTAACTTTCCAGGGTCCGGTCGCGTAGGGAATTTTGGAGGGTCGCTCGATGACGAATCCTCATCATCCGATGAGATATCCGACCGACGCGCAACCGGTTCGCCCCGGTACGAGTGCCGCGCTGACCGCGCGTACGATCGATGCGACGATTCACCCGCCGTTGGTGCGGGCGCAGGAAACCATAGCGGGTGTCGTCCCGCGCATCGCCCAGGCCGCCGCCCCACTAGCCTCCCCGCTCTTCCTCAGCGCGCTCGCGCTGACACTCGTGTTCGTTTGGGTCGCGATCCGCATGCGGTACCGGCCGAGTGCGTTGTTGTTGTCAGCTTTGCTGGTGATGACCCTCACTTCGTTCGATCCGGTGCGGAAGCCCGAGCCGCCACGCATTGCCGATGTCAGAAGGCCGAGGACCACGGTTGGAGGCGCTCGGGCGTCATACCGGAATCGCGTCTACACGCCGCCTCCGCAAGTTGAAGCCCCGGACATCGACGTTCACGTCGATCCGGTGCAGGTCCATCTGCCTCCTGATTTTGCAGACCGGCTGCCCGATTGGAGCAGAGACGCGATGCAATCCGCGGAGC
Organism: Gemmatimonadaceae bacterium; assembly: GCA_041484425.1. Taxonomy (GTDB): domain Bacteria; phylum Gemmatimonadota; class Gemmatimonadetes; order Gemmatimonadales; family Gemmatimonadaceae; genus UBA4720. The sequence continues at coordinate 1,176 of JBGPHO010000125.1, read as the reverse complement.
GGATGATGCGCGACAACGAGCGCGTGCGGGAAGTGATGCGGCAGATCCGCTACCGTCTGCGCGAGGAGGCGCGACGTGAACGATGGCGTCAGATGATGGCCAGAAGTAAGCTTCGCCCGGAGGCATTCGATCTGATCGATTCGCCTTGAGGAGAACTACGCTGCTGCCCGCGGCCCGCTCCCCGCTTTTCGCTGAGCGCTAAAGTGACGGGACAGTTCCACTTGGCAGTCTTGAGGCAAAATCGTAGCGCGGGATGTCCGAGCGATGCGCAGACTGTCGCCAGCGAGGTCGTCCCCAAAAAGACCCGTCCCATCGTCTTCAGCGAACAGCACGTAGCGACAAGCGGGGAGCGGGCAGCAGCGTAGTTCAGTTACCGACTAGAACCTTCGACGGGCGGCGGTTCCTCGTCCGCGGATCTCCCGTAACTCCACGGCACCGGGGTCTCCAGCATTCGAAGGTAAACGCCGAGCTGCGCGCGATGATGAGCCGAGTGCGTAATGAACACGGTGCGGAGGACCTGCGTTCGCGGCACGTTCATCACGACTTTGTCCCCCAGTCTCAGCTTCCACGGCGCATTCGCCTGACCCCAAGTCATCTGCTGAAGTACCGCACGCAACTGCGCGCTCAGCTCTTCGAACGCCCTAACCCGCTCAGCACTGGTGGTGAGCGTTGGTTGCGGTGGACGCGGCGCCAGGCCGTCGAATTCGTTGCGCGTCGCCATCATAAGTCCGAAACCGGGCAGCTGTGCGAGGTGCGCGGCGAGCTCGCCAAGTGTGCGCGACTTCGCGTGCGGGCGCCAATCGTTATTGCCATTGGGAACGCGCTCGAGCATGCGTCGGGTCGTCGCGAGCTCCGATTCAAGATCGGGGAATAGGAGCGCGAGCGGGTTCGGCTGTTTGGTCGACTTGCTCGATCTGCTCGTTGACTTTCTTGCCGACTTCTTCGTTGACTTGCTCGACTTTTTAGACTTGCTCGAGGATTTGGAACGCGCGGATGCTTTGGCCATGAATCACTTCGAGTGAAAGGGTCCTGGATAATTTAGCGCGGAGACAGGCGGTCAATTGGCTCTAGCGAACAGAGACGCTGCCCGCTTTCCGCTAAGAACGTCGTGGCAGGTCTGTCCAATCGGCTTTAGCGAATAGCGCATAGCGACCAGCGGGCAGCGGGCGGCAGCGT
>JBGPHO010000124.1:0-7688 GCA_041484425.1 Gemmatimonadaceae bacterium | reverse complement strand
GCGATACCGGACCCATGGATGCAGCCCATCGAGGCGTTCGAATCCTCGTTCGATCGACTCGATCGGTGTGCTGAGGCGCTGATAATCGCGCTTCGCCGGCGCCCCTGACGGTTCGCGATTCCACATCATCCGTGTTGCGAGACTACCACAGCCCAGTGCGAGCGACGCCAGAATGCATCCCCTCGCGAATGCTGTATGCCGTTGCGGCTAAATGAGTTGAGCGGGTGCTAGGCGGCTTCCGGCGACAGGAAAAAGAAGGGTTCCAAGCTTGCACTTCTGGGCGTCGTCGGATCGCGCTCCGCGGCTCGACGAGAGCCCCTCGCCTCCCCCGATCCTGCGCACCCGATGACTCAGATGCTCTTCGTTTCAGACATGGCCGTGGGTGAGCTGTGAGCGGGATCGCCGGGATTGCGCGTCGGTATCCCACGGGAGTCGCGGTCGAGTCCCTCGGCCGAATGGCCGCTGCGATCAGGCACCGCGGACCTGATGGTTACGGTTTCTACATCGGCTCGAATGTAGGATTCGCCCATGTCCGACTGGGTGTCGTCGATATTCCCGGCGGCGCGCAGCCGCTCACGAACGAAGACGGGCAGATCGTCGTCACATACAACGGCGAAGTCTACAATCATCGTGAGCTTCGACTCGAGCTCGAAGGAAGAGGCCACGTCTTCCGGACCCGGTGCGACACGGAGGTTCTGGTCCATGGCTACGAGGAATGGGGGCCGGATCTGCTGCACCGCCTGAACGGGCAGTTCGCTTTCGCCATCTACGACAGGAATCAGGGGAGCGTACTTGTAGCCCGCGACCGCTTCGGGGTCAGGCCGCTGTTCTACGCGCAGCGGAGCGGCGATTTTTATTTTGCTTCCGAGGTCAAGGGTATTCTGGCGAGCGGGGAAGTCGACGCGGCCATGGACGCCCGCGGCCTGGATGAAGTTCTCACCTTCGGCGCGGCGCGTCACGCGCGCACGCCTTTCAGCGGAATTGCTTCCCTCGAGCCCGGCACTTACGGGATCTGGAAGGATGGGGCGCTCTGGCTCCGTCACTACTACGAGCTTGATTACCCCGAGGCGTTGGACGAGCCACCCGATGCCGTCGAGCAGCTCGACGAGATCATGCTTCGTAGTGTGGGAATGCGGTTGCGAGCTGACGTTCCGGTCGGTGTGCACGTGAGCGGGGGACTCAATTCGTCGATCACAGCCTCGCTTGCGGCCAGCGCATCCCAACGCCAGATCCGGAGTTTCTCGATCGACATCGGCGATCCGGAGTCAGGTGCAAGCGACCGCCAGCGCGAAATCGCAGAGGCGATAGGAAGCGTTCACGCTTTCTCTTCGATCGGCGAAGATACCATCGCGCACAGCTTTCCCGACGTCCTTTGGCACGCCGAGACGCCGCTGTTCAGCGTGGCCCCGGTCGCGATGTACCACCTCGCAAAGCTGACGAGGGAGTCCGGGACAAAAGTCGTGGTGAGAGGGGAAGGCGCGGACGAGCTGTTTCTTGGGTCCGACGTCTTCAGGGAAGTCTCCGTGCGCAGGTTCTGCATGCGCCGCCGAGAATCGCTCGCGCGTCAAGGCTTGTTTGGTCGAATCTATCCGCACCTTGCCGAGCAGGGACTGGAACGTGAGTTCTGGTCCCGCACCTTTCTGGAAGCCGGCGAGCCGAACGATTTACTCTTCTCCCATCTTCCGCGCTTTCTCGGCGCACGAATGGGGATGTACTACACGCCCGAGTTCACGGACACACTCGCGGGCGTGGACGTCGTTGGTGAATTGCGAGCATCGCTGCCGACGCGTTTTTTCGCCTGGTCGCCGCTCAACCAGGCGTCATACCTGGAAATGACCACGAGACTCTCGCCGTATGTTCTCAGCTCGTGCGGAGATCGGATGTCGATGGCGTACGGAGTGGAAGCACGCCACCCCTTTCTGGACCACCGGCTGTTCGAGTTCGCCGCCGCGCTGCCCACGCGGTCTCGTCTGACTGGATTGCGCGACAAGGAGATATTGCGCCGGTGGGCGTCGCGTGTATTGCGACCCGCCAACAAGCCTGAGCGTACGTCATCCTTCCAGCGGTCGGGTGCGCCCAGTCTGCTGCGGCGGAATTCACCAGCATGGATTGAGGACCATCTGTCGCCCGAAGCCGTCCGACGTGTCGGGATTTTTTCTGCCGGGGCAGTGGAGGCTCTCGTCCGCCGCCAGAGAGCCGGATCGGTCACAGATCTTTCATGGCATCAGCCGATGGTCGCCGTATTGTCCACCCAGCTCTGGCACCACCAGTTCGTTCAGAGCGTCCTCGCGCTTGCGCCTCTGCCGACAGCGAAGGCCTCGGTGGTCCTGCGCGACAATGCAGCGGTCCCTCACACCTCCTTCATCGCGAACCGTGCCGACACCACCAGTTGAAATGACGCCAGGCATCTCCGAATTCGGAATCGAATTGATGCTTCGCGAATTCGCGCGCAGTGGACGGCTCCCTACGCGTCGGACTACTGTGCCTGCCGATGAAGACGGCACGATGGACAAGGTAGTCGTTGACTCAATGCGACTCGCCCAGGCCATCAGGTTCATCGAGGCTGAGTTCGGCGTCTATGTCTCTGATGACGAGATCACGGAGACGAATTTCGCCTCGCTCGGCGCGGTCGCGCGCCTGGTCGCTAGCAAGCAGCCGTTCGCGGTGGGCTGACTCCACGATTTCGCGCTGATGACCAGTTCCTTATTCCCACAGTCACCGACTATATCATCTCGACCTGGTCAGTATTCGCGCCGAGCCAAGGGCGCTATCGCCGCCGCTGGGCAGCTGCGATTGGTTCGCGACCCCATGCGCGTAGCTCTGTTCGTGACCACTGTCCTGACCGTGAGTCGGGTCCACCAGCACTATGCTGTTCTGGCCAATTTTCGGCCTGTACTTCTGCTCGTTGTCGCGGCGGCGGCCTATGCGTACCTGAATCCGCGGTACCTCACTCGCATCAACGTGCTGACGCTCTGGCCAATGCGTCTGGTAGCGATTCTGGGTGTGCTTTCGTGTGGCTCGGCGGTATTTGGCATCTCGCTCGGAGCCACCGCTAGTTTCATCCTTGATTCCTACTCCAAGACCGTCATTTACGCATTTCTCCTCGTGGTGAGCATCCGCCACGTTGACGACTTGTTCACTTATGTGTGGGCGTACGTGATTAGCTGCGGAATCCTCGTCTTCTTCTCTCTCTTTGTTTTCGGGATTACCAAGTCAACCAATAGCTACGTCACCCGTCTCGATCATCTTTATACCTACGACTCAAACGATCTCGGAGTTGTTCTGCTGATCGGTCTCGCCCTTACGCTGTTGCTACTCCAAGTGGCGCGCGGCCCGATACGACTATTCCTGCTGCTGAATCTTGCGGGCATCGCTGCGGCAATAGCGCGGTCTGGTTCGCGCGGCGGTTTCATTGGCATCGTCGTTGTGGGAGCTGCGGCTCTTGTGATGGTGAACAGCGTGTCTTTCATTCGACGGCTCTTGATATTGGCGACGGCTTCGTATGCGCTTGTCCTGGGAGCGCCTCCGGGTTACTGGGACCAGATGAACACGATGCTGAGTCCGAAAACCGATTACAACTTCTCGAGCCGTGACGGGCGCAAGCAGCTCTTGAGCCGCGGGTTCTGGTACATGTCGCAGTATCCTGTTTTTGGACTCGGTATCAACAATTTCGGGCGCGCCGAATGTACGATTTCCCCGAAAATTGAAAGGCCGGGTCAGTCCGGGCCGCTTCGCTGCATGGCACCGCATAACTCCTACATGGAGGCAGGCGCTGAACTCGGCTATCCCGGATTCATCGCGTGGGTGTCAATCGTGATTGGCGGGATCGTGGCGATGCTTCGGATTCGCGGGCGCCTGCCACGATCGTGGCAACGTGGGAGAGACGGCGAGCGCTTCATGTATGAGGCCACGACCTTCTTCCCGCTGGCAATGATCGCGTTCGCTGTGACTTCCTTTTTTGTGTCGTTTGCGTGGATGGACCCGATATACATTCTGGCGGCGTTCATTTCCGGATGGTACATAGTCGTGCGCGGGCAGATCGCGCGATTGAGCGAGCCGGATGCCCGCACCGTTGCGCTGGCACTAGGTGTTATTCGCAAGACCACGTCCGGCTGGCGGGTGAGACGGAGTGCGCGATGGTTCCGCCGCGCGCGCCCCGTGCCAGCATCGGAATAGCATACGTGCGCAGCCTATTGAAGAAGCAAGTGGAGCTAGCGCTCTCCTCGCCAGCTGCTGGTGCGATCGCTCGGCATCGAGTGCGCGGAAAGCGCCTGATTCTCGCGTATCATGGCATTGTGCCTGACGGGGCAACACCGGCCGGCGAACGTGCGCTGTTCATCACCCAGCGGGAATTCGCCGCGCAACTCGATGTGCTCGCCGCCACAACCGATGTCGCGCCGCTCGACCGAATCGACGAAATTGGAGATGGCCGTCCACGCGTGGCGATCACGTTCGACGACGCTTACCGTGGCGCGGTGAAGGAAGGGGTGCGTGAGCTCGCGATACGCGGTCTCCCCGCGACGATTTTCGTGGCGCCAGGACGCCTGAACGGTCACGTCTTCTGGTGGGACGCGCTTTCCCACGAATGCCAGGCTCTCGAAGAAGAAGTCAGGGTCCACGCGGTGCACGCGCTCGGCGGCTCGGATGAGCGAGTGCGCGCCTGGGCCGCGCGCGCTCGACTGGCGTCATCGGATGCGTTGCCGGCGTACGCAAAAACTGCCACTCGTGCCGAACTGCGCGATGCGGTCGCCGTTCCCGGTATCAGCGTAGGCTCACACAGCTGGTCGCATGCAAACCTCGCGTCTCTCGCGGCACATGATATCGCCATGGAGGTTGAGCGGCCTCGCGATTGGTTGCTTGCCGAGTTCGGGGCCAAGGCTTTGCCGTGGCTGGCGTATCCCTACGGTCTCGAGTCTGAGGAGGCGCGCCGCGCTGTGGCGAGCGCTTCGTATGTGGGTGCTTTGCGGATTGGCGGCGGATGGCACCGTGCCGCTGACACGTCCCCGCTCGCGAGACCACGGCTAAGCATCCCGGGAAACCTCAGTCTTGCCGGTTTTCGCGCTCGTCTTCTCGGAGCGATCGGCTCATGACGAGACGCACCGTGATAGTAACCGACGGCGAGCAGAGAGCGGCGCTCGCTGTGGTACGCTCGCTTGGCGCGGCCGGGTATCGATGCGTCGTGGCCGCATCATCGCCCGGATCCATCGCCGAAGGGTCCCGTTTCTGCGCGCGCCGCGCAACGGTGCCCGACGCGTTGAAGCGACCGGATGAATTTGCCGGAGCGATTGTCGCACTTGCCGCCGAAGAGTGCGCTTCGGTCGTGATTCCGATCGCGGAGGCCGCGGTGCTCGCGATTCTGCCGATCCGCGGTCGGCTTTTACCGGCGGTTGTTCCGTTTCCGGACCTGCCGACCTTCAGTGCGTTGAGCGACAAAAAGAAACTTCTCGACGAAGCCTCGAAACTGGGGATCGCGGTTCCGACTCAAGTGGTTGTTTCGCGCGCGGCATCGCTCGACTCTGTTGACCTGCTGGGGTTGCGCTATCCGATTGTTCTCAAGCCGGCGCGTTCAGTCGGGGGGAATGCTGGTGAGCGGGCCAAGTTTGGTGTGTCGTATGCTGCCGACCAGGACGAGCTGCAGCGGAAAATCCGTGCTCTGCCGGCTGCTGCCTTTCCACTCCTACTTCAGCAGCGCGTTGTCGGATCCGGAACGGGCATCTTTCTGCTTCTTTGGAATGGCGAAGTGCGGGCGCGCTTCGCCCACCGCCGCCTATCTGAGAAACCGCCCTCTGGGGGCGTCAGTGTCTACTGCGAGAGCATTTCCGCTGATGAAGCGCTGGTGGAGCGTTCCAGGGAACTTCTCGAGCGCTTCGGCTGGTGCGGGGTCGCCATGGTAGAGTACAAACGCGACAGGCAGACTGGGCAGCCGTATCTGATGGAGGCTAATGGACGCTTCTGGGGCTCACTTCAGCTCGCCATCGATGCCGGCGTGGACTTTCCGCGTCTTCTCGTGGCATGCGCCCTCGGCGAGCCAGTGGAGCAACAGACATCGTACCGTGTCGGAGTGCGTAGTCGGTGGTGGTGGGGACAGGTCGACCACGTCGTCGGGCGGGTCCGGCGGCGTGCGACCGCTGCCTCGATCCCGCCGGGCACCCGGAGCCTGACACGTGCTTTAGTCGATCTCCTCTGCGGTCCATTTAGGCGAGGCGACTATGAGGAAGTTCTCTGGTGGAACGATCCGCGGCCATTCTGGAACGAGACCGTCCGCTGGATAGGTGCGCGATGACTGTTGCCCCACGCCTCCGCATCGCGATGATGCTCGAGTCCGACGGGCCAGGTGGCGCGGAGATGATGGTATTTCGCCTCTCGGAGGAGCTGCGCGACCGCGGTCATATCGTACTGCCAGTTGGCCCGGCGAACGGTGTTGGGTGGCTCGGCGACCTGTTTCGAGGTGCTGGAATGTCTCCCGAAGTGTTCCGCCTACGCCGGCCGGTCGACCCCGGCTGCGTGCGCGGCCTCATTCGTCTCTTTCGCGAGCACCGTATCGACGCCGTGCACAGTCACGAGTTTACGATGGCCGTTTACGGCGCCGCGTCGTCGCGATTGCTCAACCTGCCGCAAGTGATCACGATGCACGGCGGTTTCAAGGTCTGCAGGGCGCTGCGCCGTCGCGTCGCTCTCAGGTGGGCGATGCGGAATTCCGATCACACCGTGATGGTGTCGCGCGCGACCCAGCGCCAGTTCGCAACCGATCTGGGTTTGAACGAGGCGCGATTCACGGTGGTCCCCAACGGAGTTCCTGTACGTAGGGGTGATGCGACCCGCGCTCGCGCAGAGTTTGGCATCACGGAAGGTGAGTGTGTGCTGGTCGCTGTCGGGACTCTCGAACGACACAAGGGTCATCAGGTGCTGCTCGACGCACTGGCCAGCTTCACACGCGACGGCCTCACTATTCCATGGAGACTGATCATCGCCGGCGGAAGAGGGGGCGATCAGCACGAGTCGCTACTGCGGTTTGTTAAGGCGGAAGGACTGGACAACCGCGTCCACATCGTCACCGATCGTAGCGACATTCCCGATCTCCTCGCCGCCGCCGATGTTTTCGTGATGCCATCGCTTTTTGAGGGGCTGCCGATGGCTCTGCTCGAAGCGATGGTCGCAGGCAAGGCAATCATCGCGTCAGCGACGGCGGGAATTCCGGAAGCAATCGTTGACGGACGTGACGGACTACTCGTTCCTGCGGGGGATGCCGCAAGACTCGCCGAAGCGTTACAACTTCTCCTCACCAATCCGGCACGCCGCGCCGCGCTAAGTGAGGCTGCGGCTGCGCGCGCGCGTCGCGAGTTCACGGTACAGGTAATGGCCGATCGCTACGAAGCGCTCTACAGGCAGGCGCGAAGCGTGCGACACACGCTTCCGGGCGATCGCCTGTTCAACCCAGTCTTGCGGGCAATCGTTGGTAATGCGACAAGGGCACCGGCGCAAAGCCCGGTGCCCTTGTCTGACTTTTAGTATTTGTGAATCAGTTCTTCGCTTACTGACCGCTCAAGTATATGTGGTCCATTTCCATGTACTGAGTGGCGGCCACGGTTGCGCCGGCGCCACCCCAGGTGGGGCTCCACATCGCCAAGTCCCAGTTCGCCGATCCAGAAACGAACGCGATACCTGAGCAACTGGTCGCCAGGACCCCG
>JBGPHO010000123.1:0-7715 GCA_041484425.1 Gemmatimonadaceae bacterium | reverse complement strand
GGCAGTTGGCATCGAGCACCGACTTCGCCGGATCGGCACCCATGCGAACTGTCCCCAGCTCGTGGATGATTTCGCCGCCGCGCGCGATCCCGTACCCCTTCGTCTGCTCCGGCATCTTGTCGAACACCTGGCCGCCCATCTCCTCGACCAGCGCACGAAAGGTCTGCTGCATGTGCCGAACCTGGTTGTATTCGTAGTCGGCCCACTGCCAGTGGAAGCGTAGCACAGGAATCCCGTACTTGTCCTTCACGACCGGATCGATCTCGCAATAGCTCTTGTCGTTCGGGATCATCTCTCCACGACCGGCGAAATACACCTGCGCGCCGTAATAGCGGCGGTAGTCTTCTTTGAGGGACTTGCCGTAACCACCGCCCGATGGATAGCGCTGGATTCCGCCGCCGAAGCCGTAGCTGGGCGGATTCAATCCGCCGCCGACTTCGATGTGGTAGCCGCGGGGAAAATCGAGCTTCTTGTTGTCGATCCACCACGGCATGTAGATGTGGTTGCCGCCGACCCCGTCCTCATTGTGCGGAACGTGGTCCACCATTTTGGGAATGAAGCCCGCGACGTCGGTCCCGGTGGTATCGGTGAGATACTTCCCGACGACTCCGCTCGAGTTGGCGAGGCCATTCGGAAACTGAGGAGACTTGGAGTTGAGCATCAGGCGCGCGGTCTCGCACGCGCTCGCGGCGAGCACTACCACTCGCGCGTCCACATGCCTTTCCGCTCCACTCTTCGTATCGATGTACGTAACGCCGCTGGCTAATCCGCGATTGTTGAGCGTGACTTCGCGCGCCATCGCGTTGGTCACGAGCGTCAGTCGTCCGGTCTTGAGTGCCGGCGCGATGAGCACATTGGTCGACGAGAAATTCGAATTCGTCTTGCAGCCGCGGCCGCACTGCCCGCAGTAGTGGCACGCCATGCGGCCATTGTGCGCCTTGGTGATCACCGAGAGACGCGAGGCAACGCACCAGATGTTGAGCCGGTCGGCCGCGTCCTTCACCATCAATTCGTAGCAGCGCGGCGGCGGCGGCGGCAGAAAATAGCCGCCGGGATGGTTCGGCAGATTGTCGTTGTTGCCGAAGACTCCGATCAGCTTGTCGATTTTGTCATAGTACGGCGCGATGTCCGAGTATGCGATCGGCCAGTCGTCACCAAGCCCATCACGGCTCTTCGCCCTGAAATCCTCGGGACCGAATCGAAGCGAGATGCGCCCCCAGTGATTGGTGCGGCCACCGACCATTCGCGCGCGCCACCACCTGAAGTCGGTGCCCTCGGCGTTGGTGAACGGCTCGCCCTGGAGATCCCACCCGCCGATGCAGGCGTCGAATTCACCGAATGGATGATCCGGCGTTGACGATCCTCGGCGCGGCGACTCATATGGCATCTTGAGCATCGCCGAGTCCTTAGTGTTGTCCCACGGTCCGCCCGCCTCGAGGAGCAACACGTTGGCCCCGGCACGGGTGAGCACGTAGGCAGCCATTCCACCGCCGGCGCCGGACCCGACGATGCAGACGTCGTACGTCTTCCGCTGTGCCAATGGGAGGAAGGGAGAGCCCAAGGTCATAGCAAATCCGCAGTTGAGGACACGAGAAACTACGACCCGCTGTGGCCATGCACTAGGCCCGGCCGATATCATCTTTGTGATGCAGATTTCGGGGTCTTTCCTCGTGAAAACAAGGCCCGGCCACCCGCCAGAAAGGTGACGGAACAGGGCGGGAAGCCGTCTTTCTACCGAGCGAAGTACTCACGCCCAACCCCTTTTCGCGCGTGCCCCAGCCCTTCACAAATGACAGCGCGAATCTTTATCGAATCGAGACCACCCGAAAGGCGGTCATACTCACGATGCTGGGCGGCGAAGAGCTCAAGGGAAATGTGTTCATTCATTTCTCCTCGTACCGCCCGTTCGAGCTGGAAGACGTGTCCGAGCTGTTGAACGCCGACACCCCGTTCTTCCCTCTGGAGCTCGAAAACTCCGAAGTCATCCTGGTCTCCAAAGAGCGGGTCGCCGAAGCCGCGGCCGATCGTGGCGCTGAGACCTCCGACCAGCCTCCGCGCGAGCCGCGAACCCCTACTGCTCTCCTGCAGGTCGTTCTTGTCGGAGGCGAGGTTCGCCTCGGCTCCATTCGACTCGACGCACCGCCGGCACGGGCGCGGGTGCTCGACTATCTGAACGCGCTCACATCGCGATTTCTCACTTTGTATACCTCAAACGAAGCGCGGCTGATCAATCGTTCCCTGATCGATCGCGTTCGTCCACTGGACTGATATGGCCCAGCTAGATCGCTTTCTCAACCTGCTCGTAACCAACAACGGCACCGCTCTCATTCTCGCCGAGGGCGACGTCCCGTCGGTCATCATCAAGGATTCCGCCCGCCCGGTGATGAAGCAACAGCTCACCAGCGCGCAGATACTTACGCTGGTGCGCGAGATCGCGCCCCCCGACAAGCCGCACGCGCTCGATGCTACTGGCGCGGTGCGTTTCGAGTACTCGTCCGCGGACGGGAAGTTCGATGTGGTACTAACCCAGACCGGAAAGATCTTGGCGCGAATCGAGCCGAAGGCTGTTTCGACAAATGGGGTCAAGCCCAGCGCGGCGCCCGCAAAGGCTGCTGCTCCTCAGGCCGTACCTCCGCAGCCAGCATCTCCGCAAGCGCCCGCTCCGCAAGTTGCGGCGCCGCGCGTGGAAGCCGCTAACGCCGGGACCCCGATGACGCAGGCACGACGCGTCGCTGCGACTGGCAACCCAGCCTTCGACAAGATCGAGTCCCTGCTGCGAACACTGGTCGGCAACAAGGCGTCGGACTTGCACCTGCGCGCAGGCTCGCCGCCGCTGTTGAGATCAAGCGGCGAGATCGCTCCAATTCCCAATGAGCCGACGCTCAGCTCGGAGGAAATCGACGCGATGTTGAACACCGTGATGCTCGAGCAGAATCGCGTTGAGTTCAAGGAGCTCAACGACACGGACTTCGCGCACGAAATCCCCGGCGTCGCCAGGTTCCGCGGCAACGCTCTGCGGGAACGCAAGGGAACGGGCGCGGTATTTCGCGCGGTCCCGGCGGCGGTCGTTACGGTCGAGGAGATGGGCATTACTCAGGAAGTCCAGCGCCTTTGTCATCTGACGAAGGGGCTCGTTCTCGTCACCGGCCCCACGGGCTCGGGCAAATCGACGACGCTCTGCGCGCTGATCGACTTGATCAACCGCACGCGCTCGGATCACGTCATCACGATCGAGGATCCGATCGAGTTCGTGCACGAGAGCAAGAAGTGTCTGATCACGCAGCGCCACGTGGGCGTGCACACGTCGTCGTTCAGGCACGCACTTCGCGCCGCGCTCCGCGAGGACCCGGATATCGTGCTCGTTGGCGAGCTTCGCGACCTCGAGACCGTGTCGATGGCCATCGAGACAGCTGAGACGGGACACCTCGTGTTCGGCACCGTCCACACGTCGACGGCGGTCAGCACCGTCGATCGCGTCATCGATCAGTTCCCGCCCGACCGTCAGGCGCAGATCCGCGTGATGCTCTCCGAGTCGCTCAAGGGTGTCATCTCGCAGGTTCTCTGCAAGAAGATCGGCGGCGGCCGCGTCGCGGCGCGCGAGATCCTTCTCTCGACGCCCTCGGTTTCGAACCTGATTCGCGAAGGCAAGACGTTCCAGCTGCCTTCGGTGCTCCAGACTTCGCGCCGCCTCGGAATGGTAACGATGAACGATGCGCTGATCGACCTGGTCGATCAGAAGCTGGTTGAGCCGCAGGAAGCGTATCTCAAGGCGACCGACAAGTCGGGCATCCTGCACATGCTGAAGCAGCGCGGCAAGGATATTAGCTTCGCCGATGTCGAAGATGCCAAGGGCGCGGGAGAGAAAGAGGCCCCGGCTAAGCCGGCGGGTCGTACAGCTCCAGCTCGCTAGCTCTCATGTTGTTTTGATAGAACGCCCTCCGCGATTCGGGGGGGGCGTTTTTGTTGTGTGCCTCGAAGCGGCTGAAGGAATCTTGCCGGTACGGCGGACCAGGTACACCAGAATGAAAGCTCCTGGCGATCAGCGTGGTTAGCCGACGGCTCCCTGCTTCGGTACTCTCGTAACAATGGCGCGCAGCGATCCGGGACATGGCAGCCCTATTCCACGATGTGTTGAGCCCCGGCTGGCCCTCGTGTGTGCCTGACCAGAACCAGTAGCGGAATGAGCGCGAGAATCAGCCCCGCGCTGAGAACGTAGATCCGGCTGTAGGCAATGACGCTGGCCTGGCCCATCAGCTGCCGGTCGAGAAGCTCGAGCGCCCGCTCCCGGGCGGTCCAAGGATCCGCTCCTCTGGCGACGAGTGCGCGCGTCATCATCTCCAACCTGCTCATCGTCGCCGGATCGCCGATCGAGATGTGCTCAGCCAGGATCGCGCGGTATTGCGCCGTGTAATGCGACAGCAGCGTGGCTATCGCGGCGATGCCGAGCGAGCCGCCCAGCTGCCGGAAGAAGTTGTAAAGCCCCGAGCCCTGGCCCAGCTCGCGCGGGCTCAGCTCCGCCAGCGTGATCGTCGTGAGCGGAACGAACATCATCCCGAGCCCGACGCCGCGCATTATGAGCGCCCAGAAGAAGTCCGTGCTGCCGCTCTCACCTGTGATTCTGGAAAGCTTGAGCATTGCTCCGACGAAGAGCAGCGCGCCAATCGTGATCAGGAGGCGCGGATCGAATTTGTTGGTGATCCTGCCCACGATCGCCATCGACACGGCGGTCGCCAGCGCGCCAGGAAGGAGGACGATTCCGGTTTGTTGCGCCGTCATCCTGAGGTTGCCCTGCAGGAAGACCGGAAGTGTGAACACTGATGCGAAGAGACCGACACCCATGACGACGCCCAGCAGCGTCCCGACCCACATCTGCCGGTGCCGCAGGACGCGGAAGTCGATCACCGGATGATCGACGGTCATCTCACGCCACACGAGCCACGCGCCGGTGACGATGCCGGTGACAGCGAGGAAAATCATCAGCCGGGAGTCGAACCAATCCGCGCGCTGTCCCTGCTCGAGGAGGTACTGGAGTGAGCCGACGCTCACCGCCAGTAGCGCTATTCCCATGTAATCCACCGATGGTGGGCGGCGCTGGTACTCCGGATCGTGCACGTATCCGATGATCATCACGGCCGCGAGCACGCCGACCGGAAGATTGACGTAGAAGATCCAGGGCCAGCCATAATTGTCGGTGAGCCAGCCTCCGAGGGTCGGACCAATTGTCGGACCGACCATCACGCCGAGCCCGAATAGCGCCATCGCTGTGCCCGCTTCCCTTCGAGGGAAGGATTCGAACAGCACTGCCTGCGAAACAGTCATCAGTGCGCCGCCGCCCAGGCCCTGGACGATTCGCCAGATTACGAGCGCCGACAGCGAGTGCGAGGCGCCGCAGAGAAAGCTCGCAATGGTGAACAGAATGATCGAGCCGACGAAATAGCGCTTGCGGCCGAAGAATTCGCCAAGCCAGCCGGTGAGCGGGATGATGATGACGCTGGCGAGGATGTACCCGGTGGAGACCCACGCGATCTCGTCGAGGCTCGCGCCCAGGTTCCCCATCATGTCCGGGAGGGCGACATTGACGATGGAGCTGTCGATGACCTGCATCAACGCCGCGAGCACCACCGCGAACGCGATCAGGTATTTGTGCGGCGCGCCCTCGATGGGCGCGGAGAGCGGCTCTACGAGGGGCTCGTCGTCGAGCTCGGTGGATTCCTGTTCGACGGCGCTAGCGACTGACATAGGCTGTCAGCCGATGCAAGCCTCGTCCCACTAGCTCCGACTCAGGGATTCTGCGGAGCCGTGTCCTGCATCCGCTGCTGCCTCGCCGTGGCGGAATCGGCCACCGTCATGGATTTCTTCACCGCCCGGGCGCCGGGGATCGTGGAGTTGGCAAAAATGCTGTCCTTCTCGCGCTGCGTGAGCGCCGGCTTGTTCTCTGGTTCATCCTTGGCGCACGCCGCGAGGGCCAGCGTGAGTGCGGCTCCGGCGAGTGCGATTCCGCGTTTTGACATGAGAGTCTCGATCAGGTAAACGTACTTGTTGGAAGCTGCATTGGCACCGGTTTTGGCGCTTGGCGTGCCTGCTCGCTCAGAAGTTTCGTCGTGAATCGCTGCCCTTCCGAGATCCGCTCAACCTCGAGCGCGATTGCTTCGACCGCCTGTTCGATGCGCGCGAGTCTCGCCTCAGTGAGTGAAGGCATCGACTCCCTCTCGAGTCGCGCCCCCTCCCTTCGGTGGGCAACGGCGGCCCTGGCGATCGCGCTTATCGAATATGCGACTGACCCGAAGAAGCTCAGCCCGAGTATCACCTTTGCCGGATCATCCATGTACTCGCACCTCGTGGAGGGATGTCTTTTTATCCCTACGGCCTAAAGCAGAATTTGGTTCAACAGGGACATTCGCTGTCGACCCGAGATTGTTTGTTGCGGGCGATGATCTTCCACACGGTTCTCAGGCGAGGAGCCACCCCGCGATTCCGCCCGCCAGGAGACAAACCGCGAGCCAATCGAGAAGGAGGCCGACAACGACCCCCTTGTCGATATTTACGAATGTGGCGAATGAAAGAGTAATGGGAAGCGCGAGCGCGGCCCAGCAGACGAGTCCGAAGCTTACGCCGTTCGCTATTGGACTCGCCACACCGTGAAGCCCGCCCGTCGCCGCGTAAAGTATTGTGATGACCAGCGCGGACAAAACGGTGAGGCCGCTCGCCGCTGCGTATTGCGCCGGTCCTTCCGATGCTCGCCACGTCTGCGGCGTGCGCGCTTGAAAGGGATGGAAGATCGTTCCGGTGATGAGCCAGCTCGTGAAGATGCCGGCGACTCCCGAAATGAGTCCAGCCATGAGGATCCGTCCGAACATTGATCCGCGCTCCGCAAAATGAGACGATGATCTATCGCTCTACGTAGCAGCTCCCGCCCGGCTGGCTCCGTCTACCGCCACTGCATTTCCGCCCCTCGGCCTGAACAGCACCGCGAAGAGAACAAAGACCACGAGCGCGCCCGCGGATGGAACCAGCCAGATCGAATGCCAGTCGTGCGTGACCTTGAGACACTCGTGGGCAGCCGCGGCCGCGTCGGTGCACGATGCGTTCGCCGTCGCGTACCGGTTCACCACCGCTCCCGATACGAACGCACCGATGAAGTAGCCGAGCCCGTTGGTGACGAAGTTGATGAGTCCCTGAGCCGCGGCTCGAACCTTCTCGCCGGCACGCTGGTCCGTATAGATCTGCCCGCTGACGAAGAAGAAATCGTAGCAGACGCCGTGGAGTAGAATTCCGATGTATATGAGCGGCATCACCGGGCCTACCGCACCCGTCCCGAACGCCAGGTATCGCAGTGCCCACGCCGCCATGCCCACCAGCATGATGACCTTGATGCCGAACTTCCGAAGCGCGAACGGCAGCAGCAGCATGAATCCGATCTCGGACCACTGCCCGAACGTCTGGATGAACGCCGGATTGGGCGCGCCGACCTCATTCAGGAATGGATTGGCAAACGTGTAGTAGAACTGGAGCGGGATGCACAGGAGAAAGGATCCCGCCACGAAAATGAAGAAGTCACGGTTCTTGAGCAGCGCGAGCGCGTCGAGCCCCAGCGCATCGTGCACGCTGAAGCTCGAGCCCGCCGCCTTCGGCGGAGTGTGCGGCAACACGAGCGCGTACCCCGCCATGACTATCGAAGCGCCGGCAGCCAGCCGCATTGGCAACACCAGGGCATC
>JBGPHO010000122.1:0-7729 GCA_041484425.1 Gemmatimonadaceae bacterium | reverse complement strand
TCCGACTCCCGCCGCGTGGCTGCGCACGACGTTCACCTGGAGCTGGGCCAGCTTGTCTGTGGGTATTGCGACCTCTGAAAGCTTGCCGAAGCCGGTAGTGACACCGTACACGACCGAGTTTCGGCTGACGATGTCGTCCACGACGGCGCGGGTGCGGAGCATCCGCTCGCGGGCTTTCGGCGCGAGACCGACGCGCAGCCGTTCGGCCGCTACCGCATAGGCTTCATCGACGGTGAGCGTATCACCGTTGATGAGAAGTTTCTCGGTCATTTCTTTTTTCGAGGGGCGCGCCGGGCGGGGCGACGCGGCTTGGACTTGCTTGCGGGAGGTGAGGAGCGCTTCTTTGCGGCATCAGCCTTTGTCTTTTTCGCGGCGGACGAGGAGTGCCTCTTCGCGGCACCCCCCTTTGTCTTTTTCGCGGCGGACGCTGTGCGGGAAGATGAGCGCTTCCCGGCGGCAGCTCGGGATCGAGGCTGGGTCTCCGGCTTCCGTGGGCCTGATGCGCCATCCCCGACCACCAGCCGTTCGGCTGGATCCCAGCGCCATCCCCCTGCGCCCGGATTGATTTCCACACCGCCCAGCCAGCGCGTTCTCTTGTGGATGCGTTGCCAATCCCTGGTCCCCGCCAGCACTGCCCGCCCGAGTTGCGTCAGCGCCAGCTCGCCTTCCACGAACTCGCGCGATCTCTCCGAGGTCGGAGCGATCACGGGCGTCCCATCCTTCCACGTGACGAGCGCGTCCTTCTTCCCACTCAGTCGCTCCAGGTACGAATAGAAGACGATGTCTCCGAGGAAGATGCTCTCCTGCAGCCCGGCAACCTCGAGGAATGCGGCGACCGGTTTCGTGTGCCCGGCATCGATCGCGGCGAGGGCTTCACGCTCGGACCGCGACAGTCCGTTGATCAAAGATGGAAACTCCTCGAGATGGCGTCTCAGGGCGGGGGCGAGATACGGCAGCGCGGATGTGTTCTCGTCGAGCAGCCTCGAGATCGAAGTTGGGTCGGCCGATCCGAACGCCTTCCAGGCCCGCCTCGCCAGCTCGAGCTGCTCCCGGGTCACGCGCGGACGCGTTTCGTCGAGGTGCTTGAGCTGAGCGCCCGAGAGAGGAGGAATGTAGCCATCGACCACGATCATCGAGAGCGTTTTCACCCGCGCGGCGCCGCGCCCAAAAAAATCGAGGAGCTGTATCAGCTGGAGCTGGTCGTAGAGGTCGTCCTCGAACCAGAGCACCACCTCGTCGAAGTAGTCCAAGTGCCGGATCACGCGATCGCGCTCTGTGAAGTCACCACTCACGTGCGCGAAATCGTCCCACCCCTGCTCGGCAATGAAGCGTGCTCGCTCCTTGCTCAGCTCCTCGAGGGAGAGCGACGAATCAACCGGTCCTTCGTGAAGCACGTCGCGCCAGGATATGATCTTGCCTTCGACGCCGGCCTCGCTCAGGGTGCCGGCGGCGCTGTCGCCATTCGTGATGTTGAGCCGTTGCGTCAACTTCAGGGGGCTATCGGGCGGTAGGTCTGCTTGTCATAGTTGAATTTTAGGTCCGGCTCGGCGGTGAGGGCAATGAAGAAGGTGAAAGCGAAGTTCCCGTTGGGAGCCTGCGTGAAGGAAAATATGGCCCTCCAGTCATGAAGCTCCCGTTGCAGCGTAACGATCTGGCTGCCGAACTTCTTCGCCTGGAAGTCGTAGTTCGTGGCCCAGGTTCCGGCCCACTTGGGTGTCAGGTGGAAGCTCATGTTCGAGTCCAGGTTGTCGCGCCCAGGCGTCCGAAAGAACGCGCCGCCGGCAGTGGTGGACGTGAGGGGCACACCGCCGTTGGCATTTGCCGATGCCTCCTGGATGCATCGCTGGTAGGCGATCGGGTTCGCCAGAAATGGAACGCAAAGGACTTTCGGATCGTTGTCGATCACGGTCGCGCTGCCGGTCGGTGGTCGCTGGCGGCTCGAGCTGTAGGTGAGGGTTGCCGACCAGCCCTGCGAATCCGGAATGTTGTACTGACGATTTCTCGCTGTGATGCCTGCCACGGGCGTCGACGCAACCCGATTGGTGAGCGCGTCGTCGGAGCTCTGCCCAGTGCGGTTGAGCTGCGGATTCTGCTCCGGGACGGCCCGGCCGAATATCCGGCTGATCGCGCCGAAGATACCCGAGCGGGAGTTTATTGTGACACCCGCGTCGATGCCCTCGCGGAACGGCTTGAACCGCGCGCTGTCGCTCAGAATGTCGCCCTGATAGAGCGAGTAGCGGATCCCCCCGTGGAAGCCGGGGATGAGATCGGTCGAGAAATCGGAGCTGATGGCGTCGGTTGCAAACCCGGAACGGTGCGTCTGTCGCGCCCTCTCGAAGTCATAGGCCAACGGACTGAAATTCATCGACAGCACTTTTATCTTCCTTGGCTCGGCGGCGCTGCTCGTGTCGGTCGACTTGAGTTTCGCCTCCAGCACGTGAGACAGTCCCAGGCTCACTCTGTTTTGCGCGAGTGCGCCCAGGTACCCCTGCTTGCTCTTGCCAAGCGCACGAAGAAACTCGTCGTTGATGGTGGCCGCCGGCGCGTAGCTGTAGCTGATGATGGGCGTGATGGAATGCCTGAAGCGTATGACCGAGCCGAATCCGGGAAACAGCGCGAAGAGCGTGGGAGATGCACTGAGCCCGGCGACGGGACGTTTCACCTGGTGAACGAGCTTCCCGCCGTTCAGCTGGGTTCGCAGCCAATAGCTGCTTCCGTCGACGTTCACGAACGAGACTGACGGTGACACTTTCAGGGAACTCTGGAGGAAGCTGGGGAGCGAGATCCCGGTCTGCCAGTCAATTGCCGTTGAAAACGTCTTGGCGAATATCGTGGGCACTACCTTCGACGAGTCGTTTACGTCAATCACTTTGATCATCGCGGGAGCGTCATTCTCCTGGTCGGACAGGCTGAAAGAATTGGTCCAGGTGAAGCCGCCGATTCTGAGGGGTGTGCTGAAGCTCGAGCTGGTATGCCGCGAGTCGAGTACGCGACGCACGCTGTCCGGTAGTCCCTTTGCGTTGGTGATGTACCGATAGGGGAATTCGGCCCCCGCGTCGCTGTTGAGGATCTGATCAGTGGAGAAGCTGAAGCCGGGCGACCACTCCAGCCACGAGGCCGGCGACAGTGTTGGAACCGTGATGCTGAAGTTCGGAAAACTCTGCTCCACCTCGGTTCGACCCGGGTGTTGCGTTCGCGTGCCGCCCAGGCTCAGCGAGGCAGGACCGATCTTCGTGTCGTAACTGGCCCGCGACGAAATGTTCGCCAGGACCTGCGCCGGAATGAACGCCGTCGTTCGCTGAATGAAGGTGTTGGTGACGTAGTTGATGTCTGCTGTGAGATGCGTGCTCTGTGAGAATTGCTGCGAATGACTCCAGCTCAGGCCGGTGTTCGTCGAGCCGTCGTTCTGGTCGTGGCGGAAGAGCGCCACTCGGCCCGTCATGAACCGGTCGAGCCAGCGGTACTGCATCTCTCCGTTGACGCGCACCCAGCCCGGATCGCCCACGGTCGGCCGCGCTCCGCTCCGCCAATCGAGCGCGACCTGCGCGTCCATGTAGTCGTTGATCGCGAAATAGTAGCCGAGGTTCTCGACGTGGCGCCGATAGGTCGGGCTGTTGCGTAACAGCTCGCTCAGTCCGAAGCGCGGCGTGATGACACCGCTGCGGCGCCCCGACCGAATGTCCTGGAAAATGAAGGGCAGCCACATGATGGGCACGTCGCCGATGTACAGGATCGCCGGCCGGGCAACCATTATGTTCTTCGAGATCATCTTGATCTCGTTCGCCCGGAAATGGTAGTCGGGAATCGAGTCGTCGCAGCTCGTAATCGTACCGTTCCGGACGTAGAATGCCGTCTCACGTCCCCGTGTGGTGTCGCTCACGAAAGCGGCGGTCACGCCATGCACGAGCCAATGCTGGCCCGTCTCCTCGATTGCGGTCGAAATGTTTTCCACGACACCGCGGTGGAGCTCGACGTTGTACGCCATCCGGCCGCGCGCGATGACATCGGCGGCCTGCTGCTGTGGATCGCGGAGTATCACGGTGTCGCCCCGCGCCACCATGATCTTCGTGGAATCGTTGTAGATGATGCTGTCGCCCACGAGCACGGTCTGATCGCGATTGACTCCCGCCTTCTTTCCCTTGAGCTGGAGAGTGTGAGTCTGCGCGTTGAAGACCGCCACGTCGCCCTGATACCGGGTCGCGCTGTAGCCGGGACGCGCCATCAGAACCTTCATGACGGAATCAGGCTCGTTCCACTTGATCAGCTCCTTCAGCTTGGTGGAATCGACGGCCGTGCTGTCGTGGCGAGACGAATCCGGGCGCGTCCGAACGGTGTCGCGCCGCGGCGCGGTGACGGTCGTCCGAACCTGCGCCGAGAGACTCATTGGCGCCGAGAGAGCAAGCGCGCCGCAGGCGAGCAGTATGGCGCGCCGCATCAGGCGTGAGCGCTCGCGCTCTGGGTTGGAGCCGAGTCTTCGGCGTCGCGCTTGGCCTGACGCTTCAGACGCTTGCGATACGCGAACTGCGCGACGAACACACTCACCTCGTAGAGCACATAGAGCGGTATCGCGAGCGCGAACAGCGAATAGGGGTCCGCGCCCGGCGTGATGAACGCCGCCGCCGTCAGGCACACCACGATCGCATGCCTTCTGTACTTCGACAGGAACTGCGGCGTCACTAGTCCGAGGGCGGTGAGAGCGAGAATCGCGATCGGAACCTCGAACACGACACCGAACGCCAGGCACATACTGATCGCGAAGTCGAAGTACTCTGTTGCCGAGATCATCGGCGTCAGCGCAGTCGACTCGATGCTCATCAGGAACTGGAGTGTCAGCGGCAGCACGACGAAGTAGCTGAGCGCGACGCCGGCCAGAAAGAGCGCGACCATCGCGATGAGCACGGGGACCACGACGCGTTTCTCGTGCGCGTAGAGCGCGGGCGCCAGAAAGCCCCAGACCTGCCCGATGATCACCGGCGCGGCGAGAATCAACCCCAGCACCAGCGACGCGTTCAGCAGGATGTGGAAGGAGGTGCCCGGGTGCGTGTAAATGAGCTTCTGACCGTGCAGCAGTGGGAGAATTGGCCGCTCGAGCAGGCGGATGATGTCCAGCCTCGAGAGCAGAGCGAATCCCACCACGACTCCGATGGTTACGGCGCCGGCGATCCAGAAGAGCCGCTTGCGCAGCTCCTCCAGATGATCCAGGAACGGCATTTCGTGGCCAGGAGCTTCGCTCATACTACCGCTCCCTTCTACCGGATCGACTGTAGACGCTCGTCGGCGAGGGCGGCCTCGTCAGAGCGCGGGAAGCGCTTGATGATTTCCTGGAATAGGCGCTTGGCTTCGGCGGTCTTCTTGGAGGCCTGCAGCTGCAGCGCCCGCTTGTACATCGCCGTCGGCACGCGCGGGGAGTGAGGATATTTCACGATCAGCGACGCGTACTCCGCGTCCGCGGCGTCGGTGTTCCGCTCGGCGGCATAGGCCTGCGCCGTGTAGAACATCGCCTCGGGAACCAGATCGGACCTCGGATACTTCGCGATCAGCTCGCTGAACGCGGCGCGTGCAGCAGCATTTCCGCCCTTGAGAAGCTGGTCGCGGCCGGCCTGGAGCAGCTGGCCCGGGCCCGGTCCGCTCACTGGCCCACCCGCGCTCGCGGCGGTGCTGTCGGTTCTCGGCGCGTCGCTCTGGCTGGTTTTCTCTTCGACCGCCGCGCGCATGTCACGCAGCTGCCGCTCGCTCTGCCCGCTCATGTCCTGGAGCTGCGAGATGTCTTCCTTCATCGCCGCGAGATCCGCTTCCGTGGCCGTGCGCATCGTATTGATTTTTTTGCTGAGCGCGGTGATCGAGTCGTTGAGGGCCCGAACCGAACGACTCATGTCTATCAGATAGGCGCGCTGAACAGAATCAGCGGCGCTCGAGCCAGCGCGCGTGCCGACGATGTCCGACTGAAGCTTGTCAAAATCGGACTTCGTCGCGAAGAAACAGCCGCTCGAAACGAGCGCGATGACGGAAAAAAACAGAGGAGTTGCTTTCGTCATTGTGAGTATGTCCCTACTTCCGGATTGGCGAGAATCGGCGACCATGCCGCCAATCTCGCTCCCCTGCTGTGGGTGAGCTGCCGCGCGCGGCCAGACTCGGTGTCTAGAATCCACAACTGCTTGTAGCCGCCCCGCGACGAAGTGAAGACGATGTGCCGCCCGTCGGGCGCCCAGGACGGATCCTCGTTCTCGCCTTCGCTCGTGAGCTGCTTCGGAACGCGATCCCGCAAATCGATCATGAAGACCTGGAAGTTCCCATTCTGCTGCTCGTAGGCTATCGCGCGTCCATCGGGCGACCAGTCCGGGCTCGCTCGATAGCTGCGCACCCCAGCCGTGTACGGCGTAAGCAGCTGAACGTTGGACCCGTCCGCATCCATAATATACACCTGGGGGGCGCCCGATTTCCCGGAGATGAACGCGATCTGGTGCCCATCCGGACTGTAGGAGGGAGATGTGTTGTCGGTCCCTCTGCCGATCGTGATTTTCTTCGGCGGGCCCGAATCGAGCGCCGCCAGAACGAGATCGGTGCCGTTGCCGTTCCCCTGCGAGTACAGAATCGCATTTCCGCCCGGCTGGTAGATCGGCGTGATGTTGAGCCCAGCGCGAATCTGGCTCACCCTGCGGGTGCGACCCGTGCGGACATCGAGCTCCTGCACCTGCGTCCCCGCGTTGCCAAGAACGGTGAAGACGACGGACCCTCCGGTCGGGGACCATGCGGGTGAGAGCGCGCCTCGACCGGTCGTGATCGAACGCGTCTCCGCGCCATCGCTGTCGACGATTCTCAGCTCGCCTTCGTTGACGTACGCGATGCGGGATTGTGCGATGCCGCGCTTCCCGAACGTCCACTGCTCAATCTGATCAGACACTCCATGCAGAGCGAAGCGCCAGTCCCGATCGCGCCGGTCGAAGAGAAAGTGCTCCGACTGAAGCAGCTGTCCTTTCGCGACATCGTAGGCCGCCACGTGCAGCCCCTGCGTCGTCGGCGTCATACGAATCAGAAGAGCGGCTCCAAACTTCGCGACCAGCGGAAAGTTGATCTTCTCGCCCGCCGGCGGCACGAGCCCGCTCAGCGTCTTCTCATCCAGCGCGATCACTGTCATGCGATCGCTGTAGTCCAGATCGCGCTGCACGATGACCCGCAGCGAATCGTCGTAGTCGTCCTGCACCGGGAGGATGATGACACCGGGCTTGCTGCCCGCTGTGTAGCTGAGACCGAGCCGCACACCGGGAGCCGCGGTCGTGTCCTGCGCGCGTGCGACCGCCGCAGCCGCAAACGTGCAGGCGATGACGGCGAGAGAAACGCACCACGCTCTAGCTCTCATTTCAGGAACTCGGGATCGAAGCTGAATACAACGGGGAGAGCGTCGTCCGGAAATCCGGTCGGCAACGGGCCGAAGGCGCGCGTGCTCGAGGCCGCCTCCACCGCGCCCTGTGCTTCGAGGTCGAAGGAGAAATTGCCCGAGCGTCTGATGAATGTGAGATCTGATACTGAGCCATCGCGATGTATCAGAAACCGTACTTCCGCTTTGAGACGCGCAGCAGGATTCCGTGGTTTGAAGTTGAGAGCAATCTGGCGAACGATGTTGTTGAGATACCCTGGAAATGGAAACTCGATCCCGTCACTGCGCACGGTAGCCACGTCGGTTCCCTTGCCACCGGTCGGTCCGCCCCCCGCCTTTGGAGACTCTGTCTTT
>JBGPHO010000121.1:0-7773 GCA_041484425.1 Gemmatimonadaceae bacterium | reverse complement strand
CAACCCCGCGGCCTGCCCGCGCGCGTGTACTCCCGCATCTGTCCGCCCGGCGCCCACGACGGCGATGGGTGTTCCGCACAGCCGGGACACCGCCGCCTCGAGTTCACCCTGAACCGTCCGCTCATCGGGCTGCCGCTGCCAACCGGAAAAGCCCCCGCCATCGTAGTGCAACACGAGTTGCACGGAACGCGACAGCATCGCGTGAAATTACCCCCGGAAGGCTCACTGTCAAGGAACGTAACCCATTGAAGATGATTGACTTTCGCCCGTCGGCTCTTCAATGTGGAACGACTTTCCGCACGCGCGCGCTCCACTCCTGATTTAGCACGATGGCACCTCGAACCCTCGCCGCCCTGTCAACGGTCCTCTCTTCCGTCGGAAACGTGGCGGAAGCGTTGAACGCGCTCGCCCAGGACATCTCTGAGCACGATCGCAACGGGCACGTCGCGCTGTTCATCTACGACGCCAAGCGCGAGCTGCTGTCGGAGCGGCTGGTGCCGGCGCACGAGGGAATGCGAACCGCGCAAATCGAGGTCGCGCTCGATCATTTGCCCACCGCAATTCGCCGCTTGCTCATGGCGGGACGGCAATTTGCCGATGTGGCCAGCGAGTCCGGCGACTACCAAAAGTTGCTCGGCGTCGGAGCAAATCCTGAGGCCGGTGTGCTGCTGTTGCGGGGGCTGCTGGTTGACGGAGAGCTCTCCGGAGTGCTCTCCCTCTCCGAGCCGAAGACCCGCTTCGGTCACAGGCTGTCGGAAAAAGTCGCACCAGCGGTGGATCTTTTCGCCCTGGCGTTTGCGCGACTGGCGGAACGGCGCGCTCGCGAGGAAGCCGTGCGCGCCCTGGAGGATCTCACTCGCTCGCTCAACGCGGAGCACGCTCGCGCGGTAGCCGCGCTCCAGCACAAGCTCTCGGAAGCGCAGGCCGCCCTGAACGGAAAGGGAAGCGGCGACACGATTCGGGTTACGCAACTGAAGCGGGCGATCGAGGTGGCCTCGGTCGAAGCGAGAGCCACGGCACAGCGATTGTCGGCGGTCGAGGAACAGGTGCGCGTCGCGGTGACCAAGCTGGAGAAGGCCCACATACAGCTGCACGCACAGGGCGAAGCGCTACAGACCCAGAGCAACATCATCTATCGCGTAGAGCAGACCCTCAAGGAGGCGATGGCGGGTCAGGACTCGCGCAAGGTGATCGAGGAAGTGCTCCAGATAGTCGCAGCGAGAGAGCAAGCCTCGTCGTTGTAAGTCCGACAAAATGAGCGCCCCGCCCCCGAACGCGCTCCAGGGCGCTATTCAGAAGCTCGCCTTTCATGAGCCTCTCACCGCCGAGGACGCGGAAGCGGCGTTCAATATCGTCATGCAGGGCCAGGCGACCGGCGTGCAGGTCGCCGCACTCCTGTCGGCGCTCCGCGCCACTGGAGAAAGCCCGGAAGTCGTGGCTGGGGTGGTGAGAGCACTGAGATCGGCCATGATCTCCATCACCGCCGATGATCCCGATGCGCTGGTCGATACCTGTGGGACCGGCGGCGGCGCGGTCTCGACGTTCAATATTTCGACGGCGGCCGCGATCGTGGCGGCCGGAGCCGGAGTCCGCATCGCCAAGCACGGAAACCGGTCGTTCACTTCACGCTGCGGTAGTGCTGATGTGCTCGAAGCCCTCGGAGTCCCGATCGAGGTGACGGTTCCCGTGATGGAGCGAGCGCTCAGGGAGGCCGGAATCGTGTTCATGTTCGCACCGCTCATGCACCCCGCCATGCGACACGTGGGCCCCGTAAGGCGCGAGCTCGCGATCCCTACGGTGATGAACATCGTCGGGCCGCTTGCAAACCCGGCACGGGCGGGGCGGCAGGTTGTCGGAGTCTCCGATCTCGAGAGGGCGCCGGTGCTCGCCGGGGCATTGTCCGCTCTCGGGACGACTCACGCGCTGGTCGTGCACGGCGAGCCGGGCCTCGATGAAGTCTCACCCCTCGGGCCAACCCATGTGATCGAAGTCCGGGATGGCTCAACGACTCGATGGACGATCAATCCAGAGGAGCACGGATTCAAGAAGATTGCGCGAGAAGATCTGGCTGGGAGCGAGCCGGGCGAGAACGCG
Organism: Gemmatimonadaceae bacterium; assembly: GCA_041484425.1. Classification (GTDB taxonomy): domain Bacteria; phylum Gemmatimonadota; class Gemmatimonadetes; order Gemmatimonadales; family Gemmatimonadaceae; genus UBA4720. The sequence goes on along the minus strand of JBGPHO010000121.1, from coordinate 5,679 downwards.
CGGATCATCGAGAAGGTCCTGGAGGGCGGCGGACCAAAGGGCGCGAGGGCCGCGATCGTGCTCAACGCGGCCGCTGCGATTTATGTGAGCGGCCGGGTCAAGTCGTACGGGGAAGGAGTCGGCGCGGCGGCGAAGGCGATCGATTCGGGGGACGCAAAATCAGTTCTGGAGCGCCTGAGACGCGCCTACACAAGACCTTTAAGCAAAGCGACTTAGGCGCTTTACCTCTAGAACCTTCTCAGCACGCCGACCACGATCCCCTGGATCGAAATGTCGTTTTCGTGAACGTAGATGGGGTTCATCGTTTCGTTCGCGGGCTGGAGCCTGATGCGCCCGTCGCGCTCCCGATAGAACTTCTTCACGGTGGCGGAAGTGCCGTCGATCAAGGCGATGACCATCTCTCCATTATCGGCCGAGTGCTTCTCGTTGACGATGACGAAGTCCCCGTCCCGGATCTGCTCGTCGATCATCGAGTTGCCCCGAACCCGGAGCACGTAGTGGTTGCCACTGCGCCGAACCAGGTCCTCGGGGACACCTATGGTCTCCGGCATCTGGATGGCTTCGATCGGCATGCCTGCCGCGACCGTTCCGAGCAGCTGCAGGGAAGCCGTTCGGGGAAATACCTCCGAGGGAACCAGCTCGATGCCCCGGCTCTCGTTGTAGGCGCGCTTGATGTAGCCCTTGCGCTCGAGGTTCGTGAGATGTTCGTGCACCGTCGCGAGGGAGTTATAGTTAAACTGCGTCGCGATCTCCTCGAAGCTTGGCGCGTAGCCGTGCTCTTCGGAGTAGGTCCCGAGGTAGGTCAGAATCTCCCGTTGGCGTTTTGTGAGCGACATATCCTTTTCCGCGGCTGGTTTTGACAAAGGACCGGTCCGCCGATCCCACCGAACATTTGCCGAATTCCTACGTTAGCCGAAGATCGACCGAAGCGCAAGCTCTTTCTGGCTGGATACCGCCGACAGGTATCCTCGCTGAGTTGACGGACGAAGCACGCGCTCGAGCCGCAACTCTGGCTCCTCGTGCGGCTGAGCTCGAACGCCTGGCGCGCAACGCCGGCGCTGTCCCCTCATTCCGCGCCGCCCTTCAGGGTCCACAAGTGGGCGTGATCGCGGAAGTGAAGCGGTCCTCGCCATCCAGGGGCGCCATCAATCCCGGTCTCGATCTCGCCCGCCAGGTAAGGGCGTACGAAGCAGGCGGCGCGGCCGCGATATCCGTTCTCACTGAGCCTACCAGATTCGGCGGCTCGGCAGATGACCTGGTGCTCGCGCGAAAGTCAGTCGCGCTTCCTCTGCTCAAGAAGGATTTTCACGTGGACGTCTCGCAGATCCTCGAAGCGCGGGTGCTTGGTGCCTCTGCCGCGCTCGTAATCGCGCGTGCCGTGGCTCCCGATCGTCTCAAGGATCTCATGACCGCGGGAGCTGATGTGGCGCTCGAGATTCTCGTGGAAGTCCGCGACGAATGGGAGCTCGATCTCGCGCTCGCCCTGAATGCCAGCCTGATCGGAGTCAACAACAGGAATCTGGAAACGCTCGAGATCGATGCCGGAGCGTCGCTCAGGATCCTGCCGCTCATTCCGCGCAGTGTGGTCGCGATTGCGGAGAGCGGAGTAAAATCAACGGCAGATGTGAAGCACGTCGCGGATGCGGGCGCCGATGCGGTCCTCGTCGGCTCGGCGCTGTCGAGCGCGCGCGATCCTGAGGCAGCGACGCGCTCTTTCACGGGCGTTGCGCGGACTGGCGGTGCTCGCAAAGGTTAAGTTCTGCGGCATGACGCGCCCCGACGACGCCGCGCTCGCCGCAGAGATTGGCGCCAGTTACGTCGGAGTCGTCTTCGCGGACGGCCCGCGTCGCGTCTCGCCGGCTCAGGGTCGGAAAATTCTCGACGCCGCGGGCACCAGCGTCAAGCGCGTCGGCGTGTTCGGGACGAACCAACCCGAAGAAATCGAGCGCACTGTCGAGGAGGCGCATCTGGACATCGTGCAGCTCCACGCGGATCCAACGACTTCGCATGTGGCGGCAATCAGGGGCAAGTTTCGCGGCGAGGTCTGGGCGGCGATCAGAATCGCGGGCTCGCACATTCCGGCGTACGCCGAGCTGCTCTTTGACAGCGCGGACGCAATCGTTCTGGACGCGAGGACCGGCCCGCGTCTCGGTGGCACCGGGCACGCTCTCCCGTGGAATGATCTGGCGGCGGATCTCGCCCTCGACAGAGGGAGCTGCGCGGTTGTGCTCGCTGGAGGACTGAGCCCGTACAATGTCGTGAGCGCGATCAGGACGCTCGCCCCCGACGTCGTCGATGTTTCCTCGGGTGTCGAGAGCGCGCCCGGCATAAAGGATCCGTGGCTGATGCGAGAGTTCTACTCCGCCGCCACCGGAATCCGCCCCCGCTAGCGTGGCGACGGATACCGCTCACCGTTTCGGCGCGTTTGGGGGCCGGTACGTTCCAGAAACGCTGATTCCCGCGCTCGACGAGCTGGAAGCCGCGTTCGATCAGGCGATCCGCGACCCCGAGTTCCAGCGCGAGCTGGATCGCCTGCTCAAGGAATACGTCGGCCGTCCATCTCCCCTCAGCACCGCGCCGCGGCTCTCGGCAGAAGTCGGTTGCGAAGTGTATCTCAAGCGCGAGGACCTCAATCACACCGGTGCGCACAAGATCAACAGCGCGCTCGGGCAGGCGCTGCTGGCGCAGCGGATGGGCAAGCGACGCATCATAGCGGAAACAGGGGCGGGCCAGCACGGCGTGGCGACCGCGACCGTGTGCGCCCGCTTCGGCCTCGACTGCACGGTCTACATGGGCGAAGAGGACATGCGCCGGCAGGAGCTCAACGTCTATCGCATGCGGCTCCTGGGAGCCAAAGTCGTCCCGGTCCTCTCCGGAACGCGCACCCTCAAGGACGCGACCAGCGAGGCGATTCGCGACTGGGTCACGAACGTCAACGACAGCTACTACATCATCGGCTCGGTCGTTGGTCCGGCACCGTACCCTCGAATGGTTCGGGATTTCCAGTCGGTCATCGGGCGCGAGGCAAAGGCTCAAATGCTCGAGACGGCTGGTCGTGCGCCTTCAAGCGTAGTGGCTTGCGTGGGCGGTGGATCCAACGCGATGGGAATCTTCCACGCCTTCGTGCCGGACCGCGCAGTGGAGCTGATTGGGGTCGAGGCGGCGGGAAGGGGTCTCGACACAGGCGAGCATTCAGCGTCCCTCCAGCGGGGCGTCCCGGGCGTCCTGCACGGCTCCCTCAGCTATCTGCTCCAGGATGAGACCGGCCAGGTTCATCCCGCGCACTCGATCTCGGCGGGGCTCGACTACCCTGGAGTAGGGCCCGAGCATTCGTACCTCAAGGAGACGGGGCGTGCGCTCTACGTCTCCGTCACCGACGACGAAGCAGTCGAGGGACTCGGAATCCTCAGCCGGCTCGAGGGGATCATCCCCGCCCTCGAAACGTCACACGCGGTCGCTTGGGTCGTCAAAGAGAGTGAACGGTGGAAAAAAGACGACGCGGTGCTTATCTGCATCAGCGGTCGGGGCGACAAGGATCTCGCGCAGATAACTGAAATGGGACTACTTCCCGCATGACAACGTCGGTTCCGCCAAAGACCGAGGAGCGCGGACAAAGTGAGCCTCCGTTCCCGGTTGTCTACGTGACGGACCTGCTCAAGGCCTTCGTCAAGGCCGTACGCGCGCATCAGCTCTATCTGCCGAACAATCCGATGCACGCGCGCTCTCTCGAAGCTGTCAGGGAGTCGTTCGCCACTCTTTGGACGCACACCGACGAGATCGACCTGCAGGTCGTGGAGACGCGCCTCGAGTGGGAAGGCCGAGTGGTTCTCGACGAAGAGGAGCGCACCAGCGACAACATGGCGTGGCTCCTTTACAAGGACGGCGTTCGCGAGCTGAAGATGCTCAAGGGGTTCGAACAGGAAGAGCTCGGAGTGTTCTTCAACCTGCTTCAGCGTGTGAGAAAGGCGACAGATGACGACGACGACCTGCTCACGCTGATGTGGGAGCGCGAGTTCGTGAACCTGCAGTACCGGTACGTCGATCTCACGCAGGAAGGCGGACCCGGCGTCGAATCCATGGAGCGCGCTGAGCAAAAGGAAAAGATTCTTTCGCCGGCACAGGCCGAGGCCGGTCTCGAATCGACCCAAGCCTCGATCGCCAAGATGGACGAGTTCGACGCGACTCTCTATTTCCTCGACGATCGCGAAGTCGAATATCTCCAGGGCGAGATCAGGCGGGAGTTTTCCACCGATTTGCGGCCGGCCGTCATCGCGTCGCTCCTGGACACGTTCGAGAACCAGAAGGATCCGACCGTGCGCGAGGAGATCTGCGGACTGCTCGACTACTTCCTGCTGATTCTCCTCTCCAGCGCACAGTATCGAAACGCCGCATACCTCCTGCGTGAAGCGAGCGTAACCGCGAACCGCGCGCCCGAGGTTCTGGAGCCGCAGAAGAATCGTCTCACCCAGCTCGGCGAGTTGATGAGTGATCCCAAGCCGCTCGGGCAGCTCCTTCAGGCGCTCGAAGATTCGCCGCTTCGCGCTCCGCAACACGAGCTGGACGAGTTGTTCGGAATCCTCCAGCCGCGTGCGCTGGAGACCATCCTCAGCTGGATCGGCCGCAGCAACAACCCTTCGCTCAAGATGCTGCTCGAGGTCGCCGCCGGTCGTCTGGCCAGTGCCAACAGCGCGGAGCTCATTCGTCTCATCGGATCGGACGACGAGGCAGTTGTACTCGAAGCCATCAAGCGTGCGGCTGCGCTCAAGTCGCCCGCCGCGGTACCCGCGCTCGGAAAGATGCTCACCGTCGGAGAGTCCGACATGCGCGTCGCCGCTGTGACGGCACTCACGGAAATCGGCTCGGCCGGCGCAATGCAGATGCTCGAGCGGGCGCTGATCGACGAGGACCGTGAGGTACGAATCGTCGCCGTCCGCGCGCTCGGCGGTCGCAACGCCAGGGCGGCGTTGCCGCGAATCGAGGCAGCGATCAAGGGGAAGGATCTGCGGGAAAGCAACCTGACTGAGAAGATGGCGTTCTTCGAGGCGTATGGCCTCCTCGCGGGCGACGCGGGGGTCACCCTCCTCGACGGTCTGCTGAACGCCAAGGGATTCATGGGCAAGAAGGACGACGCCGAGATGCGCGCGTGTGCCGCGATGTCGCTGGGCAAGATCAACAGTCCAAAAGCGATGGAGTCTCTCAACAAGGCTGCCGGCGAGAAGGATGTGATCGTGAGAAACGCAGTCAGCCGCGCGATTCGCGGAGGCACAGGGTGACGGCTGAAGCCACGAAGAAAGCTGAAGCCAAGAACGCAGCTAAGGCCACGAAGACCGTCGCCGGCGACGGCGACAGGGCTTCCGGCGCCAACGTCCGTCGCGGCGGAAGAAACTTCATGATCGCGTTCTACGCCGCGTTGCGAGCGATCAAGCTCTATCCGCTCGAGCACAGCGCCGTGCAAAAAACACTGGCCGAGCTGGCGCATGTCGCCGAAGAGCTGCGCGCCGAGGAGGGTGAGCTCGAGTTCAGAGTCTCGGGAGAGTTCATCTTCATCAATGCGACGCGGCTCAGGCTCGATCTCAGCAACTACGCTACCTTCGGGCACATTCTGACGCTCTGCAAGCTCGCCGGCATCGGCGCGATTCACGTCGGGACCGACGGGGCGGCTCGCGACTGGACGCTCCT
>JBGPHO010000120.1:0-7786 GCA_041484425.1 Gemmatimonadaceae bacterium | reverse complement strand
TATTCTGAACGAACTGCTTTTCCTTGCCAACCTGCTGGTAGTACGTAGTGTTGATGTTCCAGTACGATGAACCGCCAATGTTGTTGAGGAAATAGCCGACCAGTGAATGATCATTGGCGCCGCTGCCGGAGGTCCCTGGCTTGGGGCCATTCGGGAAGATGGTGGTTTTCGAAAAATAGATTGCGGCAAGTCGCTGATTCAGGATCAGACTGCCACCCCAGTAGTGGATATCGGGCTGGGAGAATTTCTCGGTGCCTGCGGAATTTTTCGGATTTGGCGTGAACAGGCCGCCTACCCCGCGTCCGTCGGCTATCGATAACGGTCGGAAGACCGTGTGCTGTCCCAATGTGAGCTGGCCGGGGGCCGACTGGCTGAGTCTGGGAGTCAACGGGGCTCGCGTCGGCTCGACCGGGTTGTCGGAGCACGCCACGAGAGCGAAAGTGGCGGCAACACCGAGAGGAAGAAGGATACGCATTACAAACCTCCGGAACAGGACTGTGCGGCAGATGGAGCGGCCGGTCACCTTACGCTCGGGATTTCGCGCCGTCAAGACTTTTTGAGCGGAAACGGCCGTCTTCGAATTCAGCTTCCGGCTTCCGCCGATTCAGCCGGGTCGGAAGTTCAGCCGCCTGCCATGCGCCATCTACCTGGCTCTGCTCAGTACTCGAAAAATGCGTCGTCTGGATAGCAGTACAGCCACCGCTCGCCGGGCTCGGCCGACGCAATTACCGGATGACCACTCGCGCGCGCGTGTTTGGTAGCGTGCTTGTTGGGCGAGTCGTCGCAGCAGAGCGTTTTGCCGCACTGCTGGCACGTCCGCAGATGAACCCAGGATGCGCCGATCTTGACGCATTCCTCGCACTCCCGCCGCTTCGGAAGCTTGACGGTAGAGATCGCTTTGATGTGAGCGCACGGGGCGTTAGCAGGCATGATGAATCACCGCCATTATCGTTCTCATGTTTCTCTCGTGATCGACTGGGCTCCATCTGAGTCTGGCAGCCGCACGGATTGGACACCGGCCTCAGCTTGCGTCACGGGATATAACGATTGACGTGGCTCCGGTCGAGTCGAGCCACACGTGCGTCGGCGTGCGTGCTAGACGCAGCATGACGCGATCACATCCTGGACAACGCACGACCATTCCCATTCCGTGGGCGTAGACGATCAGCGTCCCAATCGTCCGTGTCACTCCGCAGCCCGCGCACTTCGCGCGCGCGGCCGTCAGGTCCTGGACGAATACCTCGCTCAGAATCCCGGCTGCGGCATTTCCGTCGACTCGGCGCGCGTCGGCAAGACGCTCACCGGCAACAACTGGCTCGTGCGATTCACTCGAAGCGCTGTTCATCGTCACTCCTTTTTCTGCTCAGGCCAAAGAGTCCTGTATCATGCTAGACCGCGCCGCCGGTGGGACCGAAGCGCTCCGTCTTGATGAGAGTGGGCTGGTGCGCAAGCTCGACCAGCGAGGAAGCAACCGATTCAACCAGAGGCGTCGGGCCGCAGACGAATACGCGCGGCTGATCGCTCGCCGGCCACGCGACTTCCTCGAGCATCGCGCGGTCGATCCTGCGGTGGAATCCACTCCACCCTTCCGGCTGTTCGCGAGTAAGCGTATGTGTGACCTGGAGCGTTGGGTCCTTCTCCGCCAGCCGGGCGAGCTCGTCTCGATAGATCACCTCGTCCCAGCGGCGCGATGAGTAAAGCAGCCGGGCCGGCAGTCGCTGCCGGGCGTCAGCGGTAGCAAGAGCGGCGCTGCGATGACGCAGCATCGCCATCAACGGCACGATTCCGGAGCCACCGCCGACCAGAAAGAGCGGTCCACCGGTCGGAATGTCCCAGACGAAGTATCCGCCGATCGGACCGCGGAGCTCGAGCATATCGCCAGCGTGAAGCACCTCGGACAAGTATGGTGAAACCTCTCCGTCACTCAGTCGCTCGACAGTGAGCGAGAGCCGGGTGTCTCCCGGTGATGATGCGATGGAGTAGCTGCGCTCCGCCTGATAGCCATCTTCCGCCGTGAGTCGTACGTCGACGTGTTGTCCCGCGCGGTGGCCGGGCCAGCCGGGCACGTTCAGGACAAGCGTCCGCGTCCTCGGCGTCTCGGGTACAACGTCGATCACGGTGGCGAGCCGCCAGGCAATTCGTGGGGCGCTGCCACCGGGACTCACTCGTCGCCGGCGTAGCGCTGCTCGCGCCAGGGATCACCGTAATTGTGGTAACCCAGGGACTCCCAGAACCCCGGCGCATCATTTTCCATGAGGCGAAGCTCACGCACCCATTTCGCGCTCTTCCAGAAGTAGAGGTGCGGCACGAGCAGGCGCGCAGGTCCTCCGTGCTCCGGCGGGAGCGGCTTGCCGTCGTACATGAACGCGACCCACGCCTTCCCGCCCGTTACGTCGGCGAGTGGCACGTTGGTGGTGTAGCCACCGTCGCACCTCGCGAGCACGAATGGTGAGCTCGCGACTCCTTTTGCGGCCGCTTCCGAGAGAAGTGTGTCAACCGAGATCCCCTCCCACACCGTGTCGAACTTGGACCATTTGGTGACGCAATGGATGTCCTTCGTCGTTGTCTGACGCGGCAGAGCGGTAAACTCTTCCCACGTCCAGCGAGCGATCTGCCCGTTGGCGCCTCGCAGCGCAAAATCCCATTTAGCAAGCGGAGTCTGGGGTGTCGGACCCGCCGAGAGGACTGGGAAGTCCCGCGTCTCGTATTGCCCGGGAGGAAGCCGGCCAGCCGTCGCCGCGGATTGTCGTCGTCCGAGGAAGCCTCGAGAGAATGGTGGCATCGTACTACTCCTGCAGCGCCTGATGGACGAAGGATACGGCTATGGATCCCTCGCCGACCGCCGACGCAACGCGCTTGATATTGCCGGCTCTCACATCACCCACGGCGAATACTCCGGGCCGGCTCGTTTCGAGGAGATGTGGCTGACGGGAGAGCGGCCACTTCGCCGCGGTGAGATCGTCACGCGAGAGCTCAGGTCCGGTCTTGATGAATCCACGCGGGTCCAGCGTGAGACAACCACTCAGCCATTTGGTGCTCGGCGCTGCGCCCGTCATGACGAAGACATGTCGGATGTCGTGGCTCTCGTGGGGCTCGTTGTCCTTCCGCCACTGAACCCGCTCCAGTTGCCCGTTTCCTTCGAGGGCCGTAAGCTCGGTGCAGGTCCGCAACACAATCGCGGGACTTTCCTCGATGCGCCGGATCAGGTACCGCGACATGGATTCGGCCAGTCCCCGCGAGCGGATGAGGACGTGTACTTTGCTCGCTGTTTGCGCGAGGAACACGGCGGCCTGGCCGGCTGAGTTGCCTCCTCCAACCACGACCACCTCTTCGCCCTCGCACAGCTGTGACTCGATGAACGTCGCACCATAGTACACGCCGGCTCCTTCGAACTGCGAGATGTTCTCGAGAGGCAGCTTTCGATACTCCGCGCCCGTGGCGATGATGACCGTGCGTGCCGGTACGCGCGGGCCGTTGTCGATCTCGATCGTGTACGCCTTGCGCGTGCAGTCCAGCCGGGTCGCGCCTTCGGCAATCATCAGCTCGGCGCCGAACTTCTGAGCCTGCGTGTACGCCCGGGCCGTGAGCTCCTGACCCGAGATGCCCGACGGAAAGCCCAGGTAATTCTCGATCCTCGAGCTGGAACCAGCCTGTCCGCCCGGGGAGTTCGCCTCGACAACGAGGACATCGAGCCCTTCCGACGCGGCGTAAACCGCGGCTGCGAGCCCGGCCGGCCCCGCGCCGACGATCACGACATCGCGGACGTGCACCTGGTCGATCGCCTCGTTGAAGCCAAGGCAGTCCGCGATCTGCCGATTCGTCGGGTTACGAAGGACCGCGTTGCCGCGGCAGATCAGTACCGGAAGATCCGCAATCGCGAACTTGAAACGATCCAGCAAATCCTGAACACCGACGTCGCGGTCCGGATCAATGAACACGTATGGGTGGAGATTTCGGGTCAGGAACTCCTTGATGCGAATCGTGTCCGACGAATGATTCGACCCGACGAGCACCACATCTCCAAGCCCGCCTGCTACCAGTCCGGCCCGGCGGAGAAGGAACGCCCGCACGAATATCTCGCTCAGCTCCGCATCAGTCTGTACGAGCGATAGGAGATCTTCACGCGCGACTTCGATCACCTCGCCGGGCTCGCCAACGCGAAGAGTCACCAGCGAGGGGCGCCCTGAAAGCATGGAAACTTCTCCGGTGAACTCGCCAGGTCCAATAACCGTTACAGTCGCAGTCTTTCCGCTGTCACCCGGCTGCACGACCTCGATGGTTCCCGAGCTGACCACGAAGAAGTTTGGAGTCACCTTTCCCACAGCCCCGAGCACCTCACCATGCTCGATCCGGCGCGCGTGGCCGTGCGTGGCAACACGCTCGATCTGCACCGGCGTCAATTTTGGAAATGTCTGGTCGACGTTCGGTACAGGTCTCGAGGGAGTTGCCGCGATGGGTGCCGTCACGATGCGACTCGAAGCGAAAATCAGGTTTTCAGGCGGTCACGCACGAGCCTCGGGTCTGCTCTCGGTGGCGCGGGCCGCACTCGGCGCGAAGGCCGATTTAACATCAGCCAAAGTTACCTGGTCGCGCGCGTTGGTGTTCGCCCACTGGATCGCGAAATCCGCAACTTCTTCCCAACCCTTCTGTCCTACGGTGTGGTGGGTGCGGTTCGGAAATTCCCTGTAGTCCGTAACGGCCGAAGAGTTCTTGATGTACTTCCGCATGTTCGCCTTGTTGATGGCTGGCGGAACGAGGTGATCGTTGCTTCCAGCGATGAACAGGAGCGGTGCGCGATCGCTCCTGCTATAGTCGACTTTCGATGATGCGTTCGGATTGAGGAGCGCGAGCGCGGCATCCCATAGAATGCAGTTTGCTGCTGGTATCTGGTACCGATCGTAGACCTTCTTCGATTCAGCGGCGCTCAGCTCGTTGGTGAAGGCGTAATTGAACTGACTCGGGCTCAGTGAAGTTGTCCGGTTGTAGCTGAACGGATTGCCGAGGATGGGGAGAGTCGCCCGGATCGTCACGAAGGGCAACACCGGTACTCCGGCGGTCTGCGCCGAGTCGACGAGGATGCCGGCTGAGCCGAGGCCTCGATCGATCAGCATCTGAGTGATGAGTCCGCCGAAGGAATGGCCCATGATGATTGGCGGCGCGTCGAGCTTACGAATGATGCGGTCGTAGTGATCGACGACCGTCTTGAGCTTGAGGCCCTTGAGCGCCGATGGATCCTTGCGGACGGCTTCGACCTCTCCTTCCAGCCCGGGCCAGGAGGGAGCGAGAACGTTGTAACCAGCCTTCTGATAGCGGTCGATCCAGCCTTCCCAGCTTCGCGGCGTCAGCCAGAGTCCGTGTATCAGCACGATGGTCGGCTTGTTGGAAGTTCGTCCATTGGCGCTCATATGTTCTCCTTAGAGGGATTGAAAAAAATCTAGACTGGTGCCAATGACGCACACAACTGCGCGCGGCTGAACCCACGTGCAGCTGCCGGAAAACCGGCCATCTGATTACCGTGTCAGGTGCTGGCGGCCCGTCCGTCAAGAACAGCGATTGTAAACAAAAAGCCTGTGCAATGGTGTATGCAGAGGCTTCTCATTCGTCGAGGGATCCTGGCTCAAACCGCCCGGTTCACGGCTTGCTCGAACGATTGCATCTTCCCGGCACCCATGAGCAGAATCACTCCGCCAACGAGGGCGAAGCCGGCGAGCACTCCCATCAGGCTCGCGAGGGTCACTCCGGGATACATGAAGGCGAGCAGACCTCCCGCGATTCCGACCACGCCGAATGCCATGGTCCATCCCCAGAACATGCCGGCGCGGCGCTCCTGAAGGGCGACGTACACCGCGACCAACCCGGAGAAGGCGAGCCAATATGCCGTCCAGACGACCGCGAAGGCCAGCGAGAGACCCGGGTAGTAGTACAGCGCCGCGGCCCCGAAGATGACGCTGACGCTGCCGCCCAGGAGGAGCACCCACCAGTGCGGCGCGATGGCGCGCAGCCGGAATGCTCGGACGATGTTGACGAATCCGTCGAACAGCGACCAGAGCGCGATTACCAGCGCGAGCGCAGCCACCGACTCGAGCGGCCGGGCGAGAATGAGGATGCCAATCATTAACGACAAGAGACCCCGGATTAGTAGCGCCCACTTGGTCTGGTTGTAGCCGGCCTTGAGATCGTTCGCGATCATGAGAGGCACCTCTGTGAGAGTCGCTTTTGCGGCGTGATCGAGGATCGCAGCTATCAATACGCTGCCCCGACCAAAAATGAAAGCGCAAAAAAGTGTTTAACTTTTCTGCCCAACCACCCTGGCTACTTCACGAACCGATCGGTCGCAAATGTCACCCAGTCGCCTTTCTGGTTCTTCGTGCGCATGAGCGATATCCAGCTACGTGCGACGGGATCAAAGGTGTAGGTGTTGTAAAACGGGCCGTCCGGATACTCGAATACGATCCGGATCGAATTCCCATCGCGCGTGCCGTACCCGAGCGTTTCCGAAAACCGGCCGCCGGTCACGTCGATCCAGTGAGCTACGTAACGCTCGCTGACGTTGTCGTAGCCGATGAACACCATCGCCTCGTAGCCACTCGGTGTCGCCGCCCGCGGATCATCCCGGTAGTGCAACAGGAGAAACTGGTGGTTCAAGACCCATTCGGCGTGCACGGCGTTATCCGTGGTGCGACCGCGCATTGATCGCTCGAGGCGCCACTGGCCCACCAGATGATCGAGCAGGCTGTCCTGCATGATTCGCTGTCGGCCGTCCACTGGTGCGGCCGGTTCCTGCGCCGCCACCGAAGACGCAACTCCGACCAACGCCGCGAGCAACACCCAGTTCAACCGCATCGGATGAACCTCCCCAGCTTTTGTGTGAGAAACTTCAGCGCTTCACCTTCTCTTTTCTGCACGACGACCGATGAACCGTCTGCCCATCGCTCGCAGATCGCAACTAGAAACCACGTCTAGAAATCGTTTCGGGCCTCGTTGGCAGATGGGCACTGCTTGACCTCGCGCCACACCGAGTGCTGACCAGCATGGGCATCCTTCACAATCCAGTGCTCGTCATACACCGACGCGTAACAGATCTCAATAACGACGCGTGCGAGGCGTGCCTGGATGTCTGACGGCAGAGCATCACTCGGCAACTCGAACCAGTTCACCGTCTCGCCGGCGCGGATGACACGGTCGCCTACAGAACTGTTGCTGTATCTTCGCGCGGGAGAGTCGAGCAGAGCCTTGAATACTTCGGGCCACGACCGGGTCGGTCGCGCGTCGACGGAAACACGCACGGACTGCACGATCGCGGGCCCAATTCCCGAGTTTGTCACCTGCATCCCTGCGATCGTCGGGGTAAACGTGATCCCGAGCTCCAGGCGTGGCCATACCGACGCGCTGTCATGGCGACGTTGCAGCATCGCGGTATACGCACCGAGAGCGAGCGCGCCCACGCTCGCGAGAACCGCCACAATGGTGAACAACCACTGCGGATCCCGCCAAAAAGCGCGATGTGGTCCCAGTGGTCCGTCCACCGCTGCTCCTCCCGAGCTCAGGGAAACGTGCGGCGGAAGGTAGCAGGCACTGGATCCGCGGTCAGGTTGGCCGACGTATACCAGACACTGCCATATAGCGAGTCGGCGCTAAGGAGCGTTCCGGTAAAGTGACCGACAAACCCATCGCTCTGCGCAAAATCAATCTCCACGAGCGTGCCGGCGGGTTGTCCCGTTGCGATTCGTCCGGTTACAGTGAGAGTACCGCTCGGTCCAGCCTCGGCGGAGAATGTGCCGGTACC
>JBGPHO010000119.1:0-7841 GCA_041484425.1 Gemmatimonadaceae bacterium | reverse complement strand
TGGTCGTCGATGACACGGTGAGCCCGGGAAGCGTTGTTGCCCGCGACATCCTGGGCATCGCCCCAGCGGAGATTGTACGCGTCGTCAAGCACGACTTCGACGCGGGACGCAGCACACGCAACCTCGGATAGGAGAGCCCGTGGCAGAAGTGACACGCAAGCTGGGACTGTCGACGACGGCGATTCACGGCGGCGCGGCACAACCGGCTCCGGGCACCGGCGTCTCATCCTCGCTCAGCCAGTCGGTCAATTACGCCCAGGAGCCCGGGACCAGCGAAGGTCTCCTCTATACACGCTACGGCAACACTCCAAACGCCGAGCGAGTTCAACAACGCCTGGCGCTGCTGGAAGGATCGGAAGCGGCGCTCGTGCTCTCGAGCGGGATGGGTGCGACCGCGTGCTCGATGCTGGCGCTGCTCCGATCCGGCGATCACCTTGTCTCGAGCTCGTGGATCTACGGCGGAACGCTCAAGCTGTTCACCGAGGATCTCCCGGGAATGGGGATCGAGGTGACGCTCGTAAATCCACTCGAGCCGCGGGCGTGGCGGCGGGCTCTCAAGAAGACGACGAGAGTGGTCTTTCTCGAGTCGCCGGTTAATCCGACGTGTCGCGTGCTCGAGCTCGGCTCACTCCAGAATCTCGCCCACGCCGAGGGGATCGCCCTGGTCGTCGACTCGACGTTCGCCAGCCCGATAAACTTCCGGCCGATCGAGCACGGCGTCGACGTCGTGATCCATTCGGCGACCAAGTACCTGAACGGACACCACGACATCCTCGCCGGCGTAGTGTGCGGGAACGAGCCGTTCATCGACGAGGTCCGGCGCAAGATGATCGTCTGGGGCCAGGCCCCCGATCCGTTCGCGTGTTGGCTTCTGGAGCGCGGACTGAAGACGCTCGATGTCCGAGTGAAGCGCCAGAACGAGAACGCCATGCAAATCGCGGAGTGGTGTTCCAGGAGACCCGAAATCGCAAAGGTGCATTACCCCGGCCTTCCGAGCCATCCCGACCACGAGATCGCGAAGACCATGCTCGATGGATTCGGGGGAATGATGGCAATCGAGCTGAAGGGCGCCGGCCCGGCTGCGATCCGGTTCGTGAAGGGACTCAAGCTGTTCACCTACGCGGCGAGCCTCGGCGGCGTCGATTCGCTGGTGATCGAGCCGCGCTACAGCTCGCACGCGCACATGAGCCCTGACGAACGCGCCAGGATCGGGATTCCCGACGGCTTTCTCAGAATGAGCATCGGGATCGAGAACGCCGAAGATCTCATCGCCGATATCGAGCAGGCGCTTCAGCAGTAACGATGATCCGCCTCACCGATGTCGCCAAGGAGTACCCGCGGTCGGGTGTCGCGCTGGCGCAGATAAGCTTCGAGGTGAAGAAGGGCGAGTTCGTCTACCTAACGGGCCCGAGTGGCTCGGGCAAGACGACGATCCTCAGGCTCCTCTACCTGGATGACAAGCCCAGCCAGGGCGAGGTGTGGATCAACGGCGTCAGCTCCAAGACCGCCAGTGGACGCGAGATCTCGCGCCTCCGGCGACGCCTCGGAATCGTGTTTCAGGATTTTCGCCTGCTCGAGGACCGCACCGCGGAAGCCAACGTTCGCTTCGCGCTCGAGGTGACTGGCGCTCCCAAGGCGACAATTCGCGCGAAGGTAGCGCGCGTCCTGACGCAGGTGGGTCTCGCATCCAAGGCCACGAGCTTCCCGCGCGAGCTCTCGGGCGGGGAGCAGCAGCGCGTAGCGATCGCGCGCGCGCTCATCAATGATCCGTTCGTCCTCATCGCCGACGAGCCGACCGGAAATCTGGACGAGCGCGCCACGCGAGGCGTGTTTCAGCTTCTGCGCGACATCAATGCCTCGGGGACAGCCGTGATCATGGCGACGCACGACCTGGACCTCGTCCGCCGCTCCAATTATCGAACGATCGAGCTCAATCACGGCCGGGTTGTCTTCGACTCCTCCGAGTCTCCCGCGTCGGCGCGACCGTTCGAGGAGCCGTTTGAAGTACGCGACACGCCGTCGGAGACCTTTTAGGTGCGCTCCGCCCGTGAAGCGCTGACCGCCTCACGCCGCGCGCCGCTCCTGAGCGCGCTCGGCGTCGTCACAATCGCGTTCTCGCTCTTCGCATTCGGGCTCTTCGGTCTCGTCGCGATCAACATCCGAAAGGCGCTGGATCAAGTAGAGGAACGCGTCGAGGTGCGCGCGTTCGTGAGCGACAGCACAGACATCGAATCGGTCGCGGCGGCGATGAAGGACATCGGGGAGTTCCCCGAAGTCCTGCGGGTCGATTACGTCTCTCAGGACAAGGCGCTCGAGCGGGCGCGGAAGGAGATGGGCGAGTTCGCCGACGTATTCGAGGCGGGCGTCCTTCCGGCCTCGATCGAGGTGCATTTGCGGCCCGGCATGCGGAGCCCGTCATCGGTGCGGTCGGTGGCCGAGCGCATGAAGACTTACAGCTTCATCGACGACGTCCGGTACGGCGAGGAGTGGGTGGAGAAACTGTATCGCCTGCGCACCATCGCCACGGTCGCCGGGATCGCGCTTGGCGTCGCGTTCGCCGCGGTCGCGATCATCATCATCGGCGCCACGATCCGGATGACCGTGCTCGCGCGCGCGAAGGAGATTTCGATCATGCGCCTTGTGGGTGCGACGGACATGTTCATCCGCCTTCCCTTCCTGATTGATGGTCTCGTGAAAGGCG
The DNA here is from genome assembly GCA_041484425.1 of Gemmatimonadaceae bacterium. Lineage (GTDB taxonomy): Bacteria > Gemmatimonadota > Gemmatimonadetes > Gemmatimonadales > Gemmatimonadaceae > UBA4720. Next base: position 5,140 of record JBGPHO010000119.1, on the reverse strand, counting down.
TGCTCGGCGGACTGCTGGCGCTGGTATTCGTCTGGGTCGCGAACAGAGTCGTCAACGAGTACTTCATCGAGACGATCTTCTTCGATCGCCAGCTCGTTTTCCTCGGCGTCGTCGGCGGCGCGGTCATGGGCGTGCTCGGAAGTCTCGTTTCGGTGGGGAGACATCTACGCCGAATCTGAGCCGCACGTCGTACGCGGTCGCGTTCTGCGCGCTGCTGTTCTCTTCGCGGTTGCCGGCTCAGCAAACCGAGAGCGCGGAAGCGCGGGTGAACGCTCAGCGCGATGAGCTCGCCCGCATCCGCGCCGAGCGCGACGAGCTCGAGAAGAAGATGAGCGGGCTCCAGAACACCGCGCACGAGATCCGCGACGAAGTGAATCTTCTCGACAAGCAGCACGACGCGACGGCGCGCATGGTGAAGTCCCTCGACCAGCAGCTGGTCGCCATCACGGACGAGGTGCAGACGACCACCAGCGATCTCCGGAAATCGGAGCGCGAGGCGTCGATGAAGCGCACGGTGCTCCAGCGGCGGTTGATCGAGATCTACAAGAGAGGTCCGCTCTATTCTGCCGAGGTGCTGTTCTCCGCGCAGTCGGTGGGGCAGCTCGTCGCGCGGTACAAGTATCTCCACCTGCTGGCCCTCCGAGACAAGGGCCTGGTTCACCGCCTCGACGAGCTGCACTCCAAAATCGAATCGCAGCAAATACAACTGGTGCGGCTGCAGAACAGCGTGGCCGAGAACCGCTCGCAGAAGGAGCGGGAGGCTGCGCGACTCGCGGATCTCGAGAGGGAGCAGGCGAGGAACCTCGTCCGAGTGCAGGAGGACACCAAGCGCACGAAGGCGCGTCTCGCGGAGCTGGAGAAGAGCGAGGCCCGGTTGAATAACCTGATAGCGTCGTTCGAGGCCGAGCGTAGAAAAGCGAGTGGGCGCGGCGGAGCGGTGGCGCTGGCGCCAAGCTCGATCCGTACGACGGATATAGGCCGCCTCGATTGGCCGGTGAACGGATCGTTCCTCTATCGGTTTGGCCGTTTCGTCAATCCCAACAACACCACGACCCGCTGGAACGGAATCGGGATCAGCGCGCCCGTTGGGACGATGGTGAAGTCGGTTTCCGCGGGAATGGTCGCGTACGCGGGCCCGATGGGCACCTATGGCAACACTGTCATTCTCGAGCACGGGGGCGGCGATTACTCGGTGTATGGCTCGCTCGACAAGATCGCCGTCCGGAAAGGAGCCCGTGTAATCAAGGGCCAGCCGCTCGGAACCGTTGGCGTGAGCGATCCAGCTCTGGGATCTCACCTCCACTTCGAGATCAGGCGCGGCGGGCCGGCAGTCGATCCGGCGGAATGGCTGCGTGCCGCGGCGCGGTGATTCCCGCCCCCCAGAGCACAGCGACCGCAAGGCTGCGCTACTCGGCGCTCACGTCTCGATAGCCGGAGGCACGAGCAAGGCTCCTCCGCGGGCGAAGTCGATTGGCGCGACGGCGATGCAGATCTTCACGAAGATGGCCAGCCGATGGGCCGAGCGTGTATGCGAGGAGGAGGAGTGCACGGTGTTCCTGGCGGAGCTTGGCGAGACCGGCGTTCGCGAGACCAACGCGCACGACAGCTACCTGATCAACCTCGCCTCGCCCGATCCCGTGCTGCGGCAGCGCTCAATCGAGTCGTTCGTCGGCGAGCTCCAGCGTTGTGCCGCTCTCAAGCTCCAGTATCTCGTGTCGCATCCCGGGAACTTCATGGATGAGCGGTCGAGTGGGCTCGAGCGCAACGCCGAGGCAATCGGAATCGCCCTCGAGAGAGTGCCAGGCAAAACGCTGCTGCTGATGGAAATGACCGCGGGTGCCGGTACGGTGCTGGGCTCCAGCTTCGAGGAAATGGCAGAGCTGATCGAGCTGATCCCGCCGCCCTACCGAAAGCGCGTCGGCGTCTGCGTGGATACCGCGCACATTTTCGCGGCCGGCTACGACATCGTGAACGACTACGACGGTGTCTGGGCCCGCTTCGACGACGTGATCGGGAGATCCCGCCTTCGTCTCATGCATCTCAATGATTCAAAGGTCCCGGTGGGATCGCGGAAGGATCGTCACGAGCTGATCGGCGAAGGGGCCATTGGCGAGGGAGCGTTCCGCAGCATCATGAACGACGCTCGGCTCGCGAGCATCGGCAAGATCATCGAGACGCCCAAGCTCGATGACGCTGAGACGACGGATCGGAGAATGCTGGAGCGGCTACGTGGATACGTTGAGTGATAAACGGATCTGCAACTGAATAGGCAAGAGGTCCCAGTAGGTAAGATGCCAGTTGTTCAGTTCACTACGCCCCGACTTGCCTCTGTGGCGTTCGTGGCACACGCAGTTGGTTGTACCCAGCACCCATCGAGATAAGTCGGGGCGTAGTGAACTAATTCACTCACAACTTGCCTACTGGGACCTCCCGCCTATTCTGTTTGCAGTGCTTTTCTCCACGACAGCTTTACAGAAGCGTCCCGTGAAGAACAAGGAACGCCACCGAGAAGTAGATCACGAGTCCGGTGACGTCGACGAGTGTCGCGACGAACGGAGCCGACGCGCTCGCGGGGTCGAATCCGATCCGCTTCAACAGGAACGGCAGCATCGATCCGGCCAGGGATCCGAACGCGACGATTCCCACGAGCGAGAACCCGACGGCGATCGCCAGCAGGAAGTAGTGGGGCCCGTAGCTGAATATGTGCAGGTTCTGCCAGAGCACGATTCGGGTGAAGCCGATTACCCCAAGGATGCTGCCGAGCACGAGGCCGGTCGGGAGCTCGCGGACGGCGATCCGCCACCAGTCGCGGAGTCTCAGCTCCTTGAGCGCGAGCGCTCGTATCACGAGCGAGGTCGCCTGAGAGCCGGAATTGCCGCCGGAGCTCATGACGAGCGGAATGAACATCGCGAGCACGGCGGCCCGCTCGATCTCGCCCTGAAAGCGCTGCATTGCCGTCGCCGTCAGCATCTCGCTCAGGAATAGCGCGCACAGCCAGCCCGCCCGCTTCTTGATCATCTCCACGAACCCGATTTCCATGTACGGCGCGTCGAGGGCCTCCATACCGCCGAAGCGCTGGACGTCTTCGGTCGATTCCTCCACCAGAGCGTCGATCACGTCGTCAACCGTGACGATGCCGAGCATGCGTCGCTGATCGTCGACGACAGGGATCGCAAGCAGATTGTACTTGGAGATGAGGCGGGCAGCTTCCTCGCGATCCACGTTCGCCGTCACCGTCAGCGGTGGCCTCCTGTTGCCGACGTCGAGCACGTTATCCTCGCGCTCCGCGGTCAAGAGCTCGCGCAGCGAGACCACGTGTACCAGCTCCTGCGTCGCGGGGTCAACGACGTAGATCGCGTACACCGTTTCCTTGCGGCCGCCTACCTCTCTGATCAGCCGCAGCGCCTGATCGACGCTCCAGTCCGATGCAACGCTGACGAATTCGGTGGTCATGATTCCGCCGGCGGTCTCCGACGGATACTGAAGGAGCTTCTGGAGGGAGGCGCGCGTCGGCTCGCTCACCGTCGCCAGCAGCCGCGGGCGTTGCTCGGGAGGAACTTCCCGGAAAAGATCCGCCTGCTGGTCGGCCGACATTGCCTCGATGAGCGGTCCGACCTTGCGCGGCTCGATGAGCTGGATGATCGCGCAGCGATGGCGAGTCAGCTCAGGCTCGTCGAACACCTGGACGGCGAGCTCAAATGGAAGCGCCGCCATCACCTTCGCGGCAGCTTCCGGTGGCAGCTCGCGCAAAGCCTCGGCGATATCGGGGGCGCGTAGCTCACCGAGCGCTTCTCGCAGCTCCTCAGGATCGGTGTGAACCAGATAGAGGAGCTGCGCTATCGTGTGTGCGGGGATCTCGATCATTGGAAGTAATCAGATGTAGTGTGACTGAGGCAATCAGCAATAATTGACGAGCCGCCGTATTTACGTGACAGGATGCAGCAACAGAACAATAAGCTTAAGATCCGGCCGCATTGGGGCTCCGAGTAAATCGGAATTATATTCTTCGAACATCTGTAATACAGGAAACGACAGAGTGGGTAGACGCGTTTCGGGATTTGTCCGTGGCTGGATCTTCGCTGCCGCGCTCGCGCAAGCGGTACTGCCGGGTGTCGTCGGGGTCATTGACGCATCCGCGGCTGGCGATGCGGTCACCTCCGCGGTTCGTCCCCACGCCGAAGATCACGGGACGCCGCGCTGCCCTCGCGTCCATCAGGAAGACAATTGCGCGCTCTGTCAGTTCGTCGCCGGCGCTCTGGCCACCTCGTCGGACCGGTCGGCTCCGCCTCTTCAACACACCAAATCCCTCCAGGTCACCCGCCGTCTCCCGCTCTTCCCCGAGTGGCTGACTGACGGCGCACCAAGCCTCCCCCGGGCGCCACCCGCGCAGGCTTAATCCATCCGCGCACGCTGAAGCCAACGGCTTCAGCGTCGCCGCAGCCCAGGATCACGCGCGCCGATCACACGTGTATCGGCGTTCCAATGGCACCCCATATCGAGGCAATTCATGCTTTTCGCAATTCAATGCATCCATAATGCAGCTGCGCGCGCATCCGTCATCGCCGCGGCTGTGCTCGTATTCTCCTCCGGCGTAGCCGGCGCCGACCCTGTTCGACCGGCGAATGCCGATATCACCGGCGTCGTTAGCGATTCCGCGAGCGGCCAACCCCTGCCCTCGGCAGAAGTCAGCATCATGCAGGGCACGGAAGTAATCTCGAACGCAATTACTGACGCGTTCGGACGCTACACGGCCCACAACATCGCCCAGGGAACGTACACGGTAATGGCTCGCTTCCTCGGTTTCGGTCCGCAGTCCAGGACGGTCACCGTCGGCGACAGCAACGCGGACATCAGGGTCAATTTCGCTCTCTCACCCGTGGCGATAAGTCTCCAGGGCGTTACTGTCAACGCATCCGTTCCACTCGCCGTTGATACGCGCACCGGAGATCAGCGGTTCAAGCAGGACCAGTATCATGGAGCGCCGACAAATACAACTTCGCAGATCCTCCAGCAGTCGATCGCGGGCGCTGTGAGAGCTCCAACCGGTGAAGTACACATTCGCGGCCAGCACGCGGAATACACGTACTACATCGACGGAGTCCCGGTGCCGGCAGGAATCTCGGGCAGTCTCAACGAGCTG
>JBGPHO010000118.1:0-7845 GCA_041484425.1 Gemmatimonadaceae bacterium | reverse complement strand
TGTGCGAGCGGCCGCTCTCGCTGACGTCGCGCGGGGTCGAGCGCATTCTCGCCGCCGCCAAGCAGGCAGGAAAAAAGGTCGTAGTCGGCAACAACCACCGCTTCCGCAGCGATGTGCAGCAGCTATATCGCTTCCTCCAGGGAGGGGAGCTGGGACGCCTTTTTGGTGTGAGAGCCGGGCAGTATCAATTCGCGGCCAGCCGCACCGGTTGGAGATTCAGGCGGCCCGAAGCGGGCGGAGGAGCGTTCTTCGAGCACGGTTATCCGCTCGTGGACCTCGCGCTCTGGGTCGCGGATTTCCCGGAGCCGGTTCGAGTGACAGCGCACATGGATCGAACCCGCGGCGCGACCACTGTGGAAGACTCGATGATCGTGCATGTCGAGTGCGCCGGCGGGATGAGCTTCAGCTTCGACGTCTCGTGGTCCTACGTCGGACAGGAGGAGCGCTGGTGGTTCGAGGCGCTCACGAGCCGCGGGAGCGCCCGACTCGCGCCTCTCCGCGTGGTGAAGATGCTGAACGGCAAGCCGACCGACGTGTCGCCCAGCGGGGCGGCCGCGCGCGAGAGCGTATTCTTGCAGTCGTATCGGGCGGAGCTTGCGCACTTCATCGCGGTCGTGAACGAGACGACTCCGTACGACCCGCCCGACGATGCGCTCATCGTGATCAAGCTGATGGAGGCGATCTATAAGGCGGCGGAAGAGGGGAAGGAAGTTCGCCTGTAGGCGGTGAGACGGAATACCGTCCACCACACGGCCAGGTTGATTGGAAGCGCGAGGCCGATGATCTCTCCGTTTTTCTGACTGAAGAATGGAATGCCCTGCGCGACGAATCCGAACAGGCAGAGCAACGCGATGAACCCCGCGAGCTTTATCGCTCTATTGACCCCGCGCAGTCCGTAAATCGAGAGCGGTATCAGCACGACCAGCCCGATCGACAGCGGATCGAAGTGCATCAGGTTCTCGTTCCGGCCCATGAAGTAGTGCTTGGTGAAGAACCAGGCGAACACGAGCGCGAGCCCCCCGAGTCCGGCGATGAGACTCCACAACGTGGCGAGAGCGGTGGCCGCAAACATGGCGAGCCTGGATCCACCCTCCGCGCTTCTCACCAGAATGACCAGCGCGGCGGCGAAGATTATTCCGACAGCGACGAACAGCGGGAAATAGAAAGGAGGTGTCGCCGGCTCCGGGGGACGACCCGCGGTGTACATCACCATCTCCGACCTCACCAACGGAATCTGCGCGCCTGTGCTGTCGGCGATGGTGACTGTTCGGAGATCGTTGGCCATGCGCACGGGCAGGAACATCTCCTGCCAGACGGAGAGGGGCTTGTCGGCGCGAGCCGAAAGCGCGAACGTGACGCCCGTGTACAGGGGAATGTCGCCCGTCATCAGGCGCTGCGTGTGCCAGCGATAGGTTCCCGATGTCATCCGCGACACGGTGGCGGTCTGGAGTTGCCCGCTCAGCGCATGGTCTATCGCATCCCGAAGCCGCGTCGAGCAGTTGTCGTCATAGTAGTCGTAGCGGTAGAACTTGTTCTCCGGTAGTGCGTTCCGCTGCACGAACTGCTGTAGCTTGAGCCGCTGGGCGGGAGTGAGATTGAGCTCCTGTGCGAGGACCGAGCGATTCTCGCGCCTGTACTCGGCCAGCATGACGTCGAGAGAGAACGCTTGCATCCAGTACCGTGTGTCACCTGTAACGAACCGCCAGACGAAGTTCGGCTGCGCAAAGTCGAACATTCCCCAGTTGTAGGTGATATCGGTTCCGTGCGCGGGGTCCTTGATCCAGATCGCGTTGTGTCCGAAGCGCTCCCATGAGACCTCGCCCCACCCGAACGTGAGCAAATAGGCGGTGAGGTTGGAGCCCGGCTCAGTCGAAGGAACCGACGCGATCGGTTGTGGAGTCGCGGGTTGGGTCGCCTGCGCGCAGAGGGACACGCCGAATGCGCTGGCAAGGGCGAGCGAGGCGATGAACGTTCGTGATTTCATTGGTGTAAGATGCACCTCGACCGGCGTTCCTACGAGGTCAGGCAGGATCGGCTCTGGTTTCGAGCCAGTGGATCCAGCTCAGACCTTCGAACCACTGGTAGTGGGCCAGTTTCACCCGTGAGAAAGCGTGACCGCTCGGTACTGAGGCGGCGAAGGTGAACTGCTTTCAACTTGCTATGCGGATGCCGGTCGCTTTACGAAGGTACGTACCGTTCGCATCAAAATTTCGTACTCTTTGTGCGCCTGCCGAATCGCCTCTTGTGCGATCACTGGGTCGAGGGTATCTAGTGCGCTGAATAGAGAATCGAGGCGTTCAGTAACGATCTTTGCACTCTCCGCTAAGCCCTTGGACTCCTCTGTTGATGGTTCCTCACGGACCCTCCTTGTTAGACATTCATACGGCCGTAGAAGTCTGGGGGATTCAGCGCTCCGCGCGGTGCAGCACTAAGTTGAAGCACGGCTAAGAAACCCGCAAAGCTTCGCGCGGATGTGGCCGAGACAGCCTTTCGAGTAATGCAGGAAGCGACGGGCCAAGCGCCAATACCACCGAGTGAACGGAAGGAAAAGAACGCCACCTCTTTTGAGCGCGGACGGAAGGGCGGCAAGAAGGGCGGATTATCTGTTACAGTGAAAAATGACCCACACCGAACCACTGGTAGTGGGTCAGTTTGCAAACTGACCCACTGCCGAACCACTTGCTAACTTGTTTGAGGAGTCCTGTTTAGCTATAATTCAAAGCTACCTACGAAAACCTCCAGGACAGTCCCATGAAGCCCGATATCCATCCAGTTTACGCCACCGCGACCGTGCGGTGCGCCTGCGGCAATACATTCCAGACCCGCTCCACCCAGGCAGACATCCACACGGATATCTGCGCCAGCTGCCACCCCTTCTTCACGGGGAAGCAGAAGCTCGTCGATACCGCTGGACGCGTCGAGCGCTTCCGTCAGAAGTACGGCAAGCCGGCGGCTGCGCCTAGCACCGAAACCTGAGTCTCCGAGACCGGCTCAGGGACGCCATTGAGCGTGCCTCTGAGGTAGAGCGAGAGCTCTCCGATCCGAAGACCGTCAGGGACCAGCAGCGCATGGCCGCGCTGGGCCGGGAGCACCACCACCTCCAGGCGCTGGTCGACATGGGGAACAAGCTCCAGAGACTCGAGCAGGAGCTCGCGGAAACGCGAGAGCTCGCCGACTCTGAGGACCCCGAGATGGCAGCCGAAGCAAAGGCCGAAGCAGCGCGCCTCGAGACATCGATCGCCGCGCTGCTCGACCGGATAAAGCCCGCCCTCCTTCCCCATGACCCGCTCGACGACCGCCCCGCGATCGTCGAGATCAGGGGTGGCACCGGCGGCGACGAGGCCGCATTATTCGCGGCCGATCTCCTCCGCATGTATACACGCTTCGCCGAAGGAAGGCGTTGGCGCATCGAAGTCATATCGCAATCCGACGGCACCCTTGGCGGTGTGAAGGAAGCGATATTCAAGGTCAAGGGCGAGGGTGCGTTCGGCGTCATGCGCTGGGAATCTGGAGTCCACCGAGTGCAGCGCGTTCCCGTCACCGAGAGCCAGGGCCGCATTCATACGTCAGCCGCAACCGTCGCCGTGCTTCCCGAAGCCGAGGAAATCGATCTCAAGATCGAGGACAAGGATCTTCGCATCGATGTCTTTCGCTCCTCCGGCCCCGGCGGGCAGAGCGTGAACACCACGGACTCCGCCGTCCGCATTACGCACATCCCAAGCGGAATCGTGGTGAGCCAGCAGGATCAGAAGTCCCAGCTCCAGAACAAGCTCAAGGCGATGGAAGTGCTGCGCGCGCGACTGCTCGATTCCAAGATCGCGGAGCAGGAAGCCTCGCGCTCCCGGCTGCGCAAGACGCAGGTGGGCACCGGCGATCGATCCGCGAAAATCCGGACGTACAACTACCCGCAAAACCGCGTCACCGATCACCGCATCAACCTCACGCTTCACGAGCTGACGAAAGTGCTCGGTGGAGACATCGATCCGTTCATCGACGCGCTGAAAGTCGCCGATGTGGAGGAGAAGCTCGGTGACTAAGAGCGGTACGCCATTCTTCCCGACCACGCTGCCCATCGGCACCATCGGCGATTTGCTGGCTGGCTGCACCGCCATGCTCGAATCCGAAGGAGTGGTCGAGGCACAGCGCGAGGCGCGCGAAATCGTCGCTGCCGTCCTCGACGTGCCGAAATTCTGGGCCGCGGCAAATGCCGTCGCCGACGCGTCGCCGCAGGTCGCGCGGTCTGTGATCCGCGCCGCGATGAAACGCGCCGGCGGAATGCCACTCGCCTACGCGGTCGGACGCGCGTCATTCAGGCACCTCACGCTCGACGTTGATGAGCGCGTGCTGATCCCGCGCGTCGAGACCGAAGTGCTGGTGGATCGCGTGCTCGAGCGGTGCACGCCGAAGACGCGCACCATCGCCGACATCGGAACGGGCTCGGGCGCGATCGCGCTCTCACTGGCGTTCGAGGCGGAGTTCGAGCGCGTCTTCGCCACCGATGTCTCGCTCGACGCAGTCAACGTCGCCGCCGCCAATGCCACATCATTTTCCAAGTCTCTGAAATCGCCGGTCGAGTTCCGCAACGGCTCGCTGCTCGCCCCTCTGCGCGGCGAGAAGCTCGATGCGATCGTCTGCAATCCGCCGTACATCAGCTTTGCTGAAATCAGCGAGCTTCCCGCGGATGTGCGCGACTGGGAGCCGAGCCTGGCGTTGCTGTGTGCGCAGGATGGATTGGCGGTTACTCGTGAGATCGTCGCTCAGGCGCCGGACGCTCTCGTGCGTGGTGGTTTCCTCGCGCTCGAGGTCGATACCGTCCGCGCGGGAACCGTGGCGGAGGCGATCGCGGTTGATGGGCGGTACGCTGAGATAGAAGTGCTGCTCGATCTCACCGGCCGCGAGCGCTTCGTGTTCGCGCGCCGCACGTAGCCCGGCTGTGGGCCTGACAGGAGAAATGATGCTGGAAGAAAAAGGGAAGGAGCTTGGCCGGCTCATCGGCCAGAGTCCCGAATACCAGGCGCTCAAGCGGTCGAGCGATGCGCTCAACGACGATCGTGACGCCGTCGTGCTCCTCCAGCAGATGGAAAAACTGCGCGCCGAAGCGCAGCAGCTGATCCAGCGCGGTGAGAACCCCACTCCGGAAATGGAGCAGCAGCTCGACAGCATGCTCGAGAAGATCCAGTCGCAGCAAGCCTACCAGCGCGCCGTCTCGGCGCAGGAGAACTTCGACAAGCTGATGCTCCGCGTGAATCAGTGGATCATGGACGGAATGAAAAAGGGCGCGGCGAGCCCGATCATCACGCTCGGCTGAGAATGGCGCGCGGAAAGCTCATCGTCTTCGAGGGAGCCGAAGGCGCGGGCAAGAGTACGCAAATCCGGCTGTTGGCCGAGCGCCTGACGACCGCGCGCGTCTCCAGTGTGTCGCTGCGCGAGCCAGGCGGGACTCCCGCCGGTGACGCCATCAGGGACATCCTGCTTCATCGCGAGCACGAAATCACCGACGCCGCGGAGGCACTTCTGTTCATGGCATCGCGCGCGGAGCTGATCGCGCGCGAGATACTGCCATCGCTCGCCGCGGGCAAGTTGGTCCTGCTCGACCGATTTTTCTTGTCCACCTATGCGTACCAGATCTTTGGTCGCGGGCTGCCTGAGCCCGAGATACGCGCCGCCAACCGTCTGGCGACGACTGGCCTCGTTCCCGATCTCACCATCCTCCTCGACGTGCCGGCCGCTGACGGCCTCGGTCGCGCCGATGCCCGTGGCGCTCGCGACAGGATGGAGAGATCCGGCGATGATTTTCACCAGCGCGTCACGAGCGCCTTCCGCCGGTTCGCGGATAAGAAGTGGCAGGACTCCCATCCCGAGTGCGGACCGATCAAGTTGATAGATGGCACCGGTGACGAGATAACGGTGCTAAAGCGGGTGATATCGGCGCTCGCGGCCGCGTTCCCGCAACCTTTTGGCAGTATCAAGAGTTAAAGGAAGGTATGAAACTGAAGCTCGATAGCTCCTCCGCACGCGCGCGCACGGTGATCGTCGCGGGCACACTGCTCGGCTCTCTCGTTACCGGGGGGTGGCTGCTGCAACGCGGCGCGCACACGGGAACGTTTACCGCCTTCGAAGGGGCACAGCTCTTCGAGAGTGTGTTCCGGCGAGTGCAGAACGACTTCGTCGACACGGTTGGCGACTCCGCGTTGTACCGCAAATCGGTGGATGGGATGCTGTACGAGCTGAAGGATCCGTACTCGACATTTCTTCCACCCGACCGGTTCGCGCGGCTCAACGAGACTACGTCGGGCAACTATGCCGGGTTGGGGCTGGAGGTGGATCTGCGTGACGGCTGGCTCATAGTCGTGGCTCCCGTCGCCGGAGGACCAGCGGAGCGTGCGGGAATTCAGCCGGGGGACCGCATCATCGAGATTTCCGGAAGACAAACGAAGGGCTGGACAATCGAGGAAGCGGCGAAAGGCTTGCGCGGGAAGCCGGGCACTTTCGTCACGCTCAGGCTCGAGCGTCCGGGAATCTCCACACCGATCGAGCTGAGGCTGCAGCGCACGACGATCCACCAGAGCGCCGTGCGCAGGACGTCGATGCTGAATGACGGTGTCGGCTACATCGATCTCAAGGCGTTCAGCGATTCCACCGCCAAGGAGCTGAACGGCGCGATAACGAGTTTACTTGCGCGTGGAATGAAGACGCTCGTACTCGACATGCGGACGAATCCGGGCGGATTGCTGAATCAGGGCGTGAAGGTGTCGGATCTCTTCCTCGATCCGGGACAGAAGATCGTGAGCATGCGTGGGCGCGTGCCGGAAGCGAACCGCGAGTATGCAGACACCGCCCAACAGCGCTGGCCACATCTTCCGCTGCTCGTGCTGGTCGACGGGCGGAGTGCGAGCGCGGCCGAGATCGTCGCCGGCGCGCTGCAGGACCACGATCGCGCGGTGATCATCGGCACGCCGACGTACGGGAAGGGAAGCGCGCAGAGCGTGGTCTCGTTCGGACCCGAGGGCGGGCTCAAGATCACGACGGCGCGCTGGTTCACGCCGGCTGGCCGTTCCATCACGCGCCGACTTCCCGGTGACGAAGAGTCCGACGAGCCACTGCCCGTTGTCCGCGAGAAATTCCGCACCGACGGCGGCCGCACTGTCTACGGCGGCGGGGGGATTACGCCCGACGTCATCGCCGGCGATAGCACGACCCCGGTTGCGGAAGGAATCTTCATTCGCGCACTCGGCGCAAATGCCGGTCATTTCAGGGACGCGGTCACGGACTACGCGCTGTTTCTGAAGGGCACGCGCGGAATCACTACTCCCGATTTCGCCGTTGCCCCGGCAATGCGCGAAGAGGTCTGGAACAGGATGAAGGCGCGCGGAGTCGACATTCCGCGCAACGTCTACGACGGGGTCGAGCCGCTCGTCTCGCGCATGATCGGATTTGACATCGCCCGCTACGTTTTCGGGGGTGACGCCGAGTTCCGGCGCCGTGCCGCCGATGACAAGGCGCTTCAGAAGGCGCTGCAGATGGCGCGTGGCTCCAAGTCCGAGCGCGATCTTCTGCGAAAGGCGACTGCGGAGGCTCCCGCACCCGACAGCCTGGACGAGGGAGGAGCGCAGTGACCGAACGGGTTTTCATCATCGGACCTGGCCACGTAGGGCGCGGACTATACCGCGCCTTTCGCGCATCCGGGGTCGACGTCGTCGGGATGCACGGCAAGAGACCGTCGGGGGTGGCCACGTCGACCGGAAACATTCCCTCCGATGCGGCGCGCGCGAACGTCGTGATAGTGTGTGTCCGCGACGCTCAGCTCGACGAGACGATCGATGAAGTAATTGTCGCGGCGCACGA
>JBGPHO010000117.1:0-7860 GCA_041484425.1 Gemmatimonadaceae bacterium | reverse complement strand
GACGGCCGCCGCCAACCCCCGACGCACGCCGATCCAGTCGATCGCGCGACCGGCGACAAGGAAGCCGAACGCGTACGCGAAGCTGAACCACGAGACGATGTCGCCGTAGTTGGCCTCGGTCCAATGCAGCTCGCGTTGAAGCGTCGGCGCTAGGATTCCCAGCACCTGGCGGTCGACGTAGTTGATCGTCGTCGCGACGAAGAGCAGCCCACATATCGTCCATCTATAGGACGATATTCGCTCCATAGCAGGACTATCAGTCACTAGGTGGTTGGGGTCATCGCCGATCCACCCGCGATTCCTTCCCAGAGCCCGTGGAGATACATCGCGCCCAGCGCGCGGTCGTGCAGTCCGTAACCCGGCTGGCCGGCCTCGCCCCAGATCATGCGCCCATGATCGGAGCGTATGGGGCCTTTGAAGCCCGTCTCGTGCAGCGCGCCGAGCACGGAGCGCATGTCGATGTCGCCGAACTCCGACGGATGCGCCGTCTCCTGGAACGAGCGCCTGCCGGTGCGCTTGATGTTGCGGCAGTGGGCGAAGTGGATTCGCCCCTTCGCGCCGAGGCGGCGAATGATGGCGCTGAGATCATTGCCGGCATCGGCGGCGAGCGATCCGGCGCAAAAGGTGATGCCGTTCGCGGGATCGTCGACGATGGTCGTCACGCGCTCGAGCGCCGCTCCACTGGTGATGATGCGCGGCAACCCGAAGATCGACCACGGCGGATCGTCCGGATGCAGCGCCATTCGCACGCCGGACGACGCGGCGACAGGAACGACGCGTTCGAGGAAGTACGCAAGGTTGTCCCAGAGCATGTTCTCGTCCACCGAACGATACGCGTCGAGAAGTTTGCCAAGCTCGCCGGCGGTATAGGCCGTCGCCCAGCCGGGAAGGTCCGCCGTGCCCCGCGACAAATCGATCCTCGCGAGCGCCGCGTCGTCAAACGCAAGCGCGGTGGAGCCATCATCGAGCCGCCGGGCGAGGTCCGTACGCGTCCAGTCGAACACCGGCATGAAGTTGTAACACAGCACCGGGACACCAGCACCTCCCATATTTCGGACGCTCTCGCAATAATTGTCGACGAGTCGCGAACGTGTGCTGCGGCCGAGCTTGATGTCCTCGTGGACCGGAATGCTCTCGATGACCGCGAGCGACATGCCGTGCCGTTCCACCTCTTCGCGCAGCGCCACTATGCGATCCAGCGGCCACGCGTTGCCGACGGGAATGTCGAAGAGGGCGCCAACGATGCCACGCACGGCCGGAATCTGCCGGATGTACGCGAGTGGAATCGGGTCGCGCGGCCCAAACCATCGAAACGTGATCACCGCGACACTCGCAGGCTGCCCCCACGCAGGAGCTGCTCCACCTCGCCGCGCGTCACCAGACAGAAATCGCCCGGGATGCTGTGCTTGAGCGCGGAGGTCGCGGTCGCGAAACGGACCGCATCGTCCCAACCGCGGTTCTCGAGGCGGCTCACGATCAGGCCGGCGCTGAACGCGTCGCCCGCGCCAATGCGATCCACGACCTCCACCTCGTAGCGCGGCGCGCGGTGGATCTTGCCCTCGGCCGCGACGATCGCGCTCCAGCCGTTCAACCACACCAGTGGATTCTCGCGGAGCGTGACGGCCACCGCGCGAAAACCGAACCGCTTCTCGAGCGAGCGCGCGACCTGGTCGTACGGCTCGGTGTCCAGGTGCTCGTAGTTGTCCTTCACGTCGGCGCCGATGCCGAACACCACTCGCGTGTCCTCCTCCGTCGTCATGAGGACGTCCACGTGCTTCATCAGTGGCTCCTGCACCGCGCGCGCCTTCTCGGCGCTCCACAGCTTGCTGCGATAGTTCAGGTCATAGCTGACGGTTAGCCCCGCCTTCTTTGCCGCGACCAGGGACTCCGCGGTGACCTTAGCGGCGGATTCGCTCAGCGCCGGCGTGATCCCGCTGACGTGGAACCAGCGCGCACCGTCGAACACGGACGGCCAGTCGATGCTCCCGGGCGTGACTCTGCTCATGGCGGACGCGGCGCGATCGTACAGCACGCTGCTGGCGCGAGGTGCAGCGCCAAGCTCCGCGAAGTAGAGTCCCGCGCGGTCGTCGGCGCTCCACTCGGCGCGCACGTCCACACCTTGCTCGCGGGCGCGGTTGGCGATCATGTGGCCAAGGGCGTTTTCGGGAAGCCGCGACACCCAGCGCGACCCGACACCGAGCCGCGCGGCCGCGACGGCGACGTTCAGCTCGCCGCCGCCGACGTAGGCGTCGAAGCCACGGGCCTGCTCGAGCCGCTGAAAGGACGGCGGCGTGAGCCGCACCATTGCTTCGCCAAAGGTGACGAGATCCATGCGCAATCTTACAGTCGCTCCAGCCTGCTCACCAGTTTGCTCCGCTGTCGTGTTTGCGCTTGGGCGCATAGGTTCTAGCGGATCATGTCATTCCCAGGGCTCGATCTGACTGGCCGCACCGCTGTCGTCATCGGCGCGACTTCGGGCATCGGTAAGGCGATCGCGCTCGGGCTGGCCGACGCCGGCGCGGACGTCGTCCCAACCGGTCGCCGCGCGAAGCTGGCGCAGGAGGCTGCCCGCGAGGTCGAGGCTCGCGGACGACGCTCGCTCGCCATAACCGCGGACGTATCGGATGCGAGGTCGATTCAGGAGCTCGCTGACGCCACGATCGAGCGGTTCGGCAAGGTCGACATTCTGGTGAACGCGGCGGGCCGCACGGTGCGGCGCCCGACGCTCGAGGTCTCGGACGTCGAGTGGGAAGGGATCATGGACACGAACCTCACCGGGATGCTGCGCGCCTGCCGCGCCTTCGGACGCCACATGATCGAGCGTCGCTACGGCCGCATTATAAACATCGGCTCCCTGACCTCTGTTGTCGCGCTGCACGAAGTCGCCGCGTACGGGGCGAGCAAGGCGGGCGTGGCCGCGCTCACGAAATCGCTCGCGGAAGAGTGGGCGCCGCACGGCGTGTGCGTCAACGCGATCCTGCCCGGTGTCTTCCGAACAGCGCTCAATGAGGGGCTGCTCGACGGCACAGATCGCGGCCGCGAGCTATTGATGCGCACGCCGATGAAGCGCTTCGGTCAGCCGGACGAGGTTGCGGGCGCGGCCGTGTTTCTCGCTTCCGACGCGGCGAGCTTCGTCACGGGACACCTGCTGGCGGTCGATGGCGGATTCCTCGCGAGCGGAGTGAATCAGTAGCGACAAGCTCGGTCAGTGCTCGGCCGCAACTTTGATCCAGTCGGCCGGCTGTACGCGCGCGACTAGAACGAGACCGTTCGAACCATCGGGTCTGAACACGGAAGCCTCGCCTTCTTTGCTGTCGAACCAGTCTTCGCCGAATGCGTCGAGGATGTTCGGCTTGTGAGTGACGATCAGGGTGTTGACGCCGGCATCCGGCGCTGTGCTCGCCATCGCCTTTAGCGCCTTGGCGCGACGCGCGTTTTCAGCGGGCGAGACAACCAGTCCTCCCTCCGTCACGTCTGGAGTAGTCGTCGCACTCTTCCCGCTCACGAGCTTCGCGGTTTCCGTCGCTCGATTGAATTCGCTGGAATAAACATTTCCCAGCGGTATGCCAAGCTTTAGGAAGGAATCTCCGATACGTGTCGCGACCTCACGGCCTTGTGCGCTCAACAGACGCTGCGACGCGATGTTGTCCCGATGAAGTGGATCGGTGTCCGCCTGGTTGGGATTGGTCGCACCGTGGCGGAGCACAATTACGTAGCCGCCCTGTTTCATGGCGTTGACCAGTCTGGTGAGATCTACGGAGCCCAGGACCTCGAGGTGCGCGATCATTCCCATCTTCTTGTGCGCCCCGCCATCGATCGGGCAGTAAAGCTCATACGAACCGGGCGGCAGCGTGAGTCGAAGCGTGCTGGTCCCGCCTACCTTGATCGGCTCCAGATCCTTTTCGAGTCCCTGTCCTTCGATCTCGAACGCGTGCAGCATTGTCCCGCCGTTCGTCACGGTAAACTCGACTTCGCCAGTGGGAACGGTCAGCTGCGAGAGCTCGAGCTTCCACTCCGAAAGACGAACGCGTACAGGCGATGCGCCCTCGCGCTGATTGGCCGGCGTCGCTGTCGGCGAACTTGAGTAAGCGCCCGAATTCGGCGCGGCTTCGGCGTAATGGTATTTGGCGCAACTCGCAATGCCCGTCAGGAGCACGGCGCAGAGCACAACGCCAATTCTAGAGTAATTGCTATCAGTTGGCTGGGTTGATTCGTGCAGCGTACGTCGCATTGCGGATGCCGGAGAGGTGTGGTCTTATAAGATCTAGGTCCTATATAGACCTCCTTGATCCGCGAGTTATTCCCCCCAATCCGCTCCTGAGCCTTGGCGGCATCTTTGCTCGCGGGAACGAGCCCTCTCGCGTGAGGGATTCCCCCCTAAAATTCAGGACGTCCCTTACGGGCCGCGTAGGCCCAATAGGGTATCGTACCTACAGAACTTGAACAACCGTAATTCGATCAATCAAACCTGCCGTTCCGGCACCCTTCGATTGATCGATTCCTTTTTTGAGAAAACAATGTCACACCTGAAAACTTTGATGAGTGTCTCGCTGGCGGCGCTGCTTGTCGTCTCCGCCCACGCCAATGGTCAGACCGCGACGTCGTCCGGCCCGCGCATGATCGTCGTGAAGCTTGTTGAGACGGGGAAAGCAATGCCCTACGCCTTCGAGCCCGCGATCGCTGTTGCGCAGCGCGGCGATACCCTGCGCTTCGTAGAAGCCGCAGGCGTAATGCACAACGTACACTTCACGAAACAGGCACCGGGTTCCAAACTCGGGAGCGCCGCAACGTCGCCGTACCTCATGACTAAAGGTCAGACGTACGACCTGGTGATCGACGGGCGGTTTGCGGAGGGCACCTATGAGTACGTATGCCAACCGCACGAAGCCATCGGGATGAAAGGCACGCTGGTCGTTAAGAGCCGTGGCGCTGGGGCCGGCGACAAGTAGCCCTTCGAAGTAACCGTCTCCCAACTGTCCCGCATTGGCTTATCGCTGATGCGGGACTTTTACACTCCGTGAGTCGGCTCCCACTCGCCCAGTGGAACGAATCCGTTGCGGATCCAGACGTCGTCAGGGACCGCGGCAACCAGCTCGATTTGTTGAACCAGCCACGCGTCGGAAAGCGCAATCAGGCGCGGGTATTCCGGATAATGCGCGGCCTCGAGGCCGTCTCGAATGATCCTGGCTACGAAGGCTACGGGCTCGACGGCTGCCATCGCACCCTGAAAGTCGCGGCTTATCTGCCGGCGCTCGAGCGGGCTGGCTACTGTGATCATGGGGATCCGGAGCGTGAAGCTGGACATCGTAGTTTCGAGTATTCCTCGTCAGGGAAACAGCAGGGATCGCGCCGACTGCGCCCCGCGTCGTGAGTGACGACTAAGACGCCGCCGCGTTTTGACGCTTCCAGATTACGAAAGCGAGCCAGAACACAAAAACCCGGATTGCTAACGGCCAGTCACTCGGCAGATCGATGTTCGAGCGGCGCGTGAATATTCCGAGCGGATAAACACTGCCCAGCTGCCTCTCGCCATCGAACAATCCAAAGCGCCGAGTCATTGGCGAGAGCTTGCGCAGCACGAGCAGTTGATTTGGCAGCTCCACTTCGAACTGGTTCCTGAACACGCTCGGCTTCCTCGCGCGAGCGACGACGTTGCCATTGTGCTCGAGCACGAAATCGCCGCTGAACTGTCCTTCTCGATAAAGTTGGTAGGTGCCCTCGCCGATCTCGAGTACCGCCCTGTCGCGCCAGATGGAGGCGTCGATTTCACCCAGCAAGTTGTCATTCTGCTGGAGTCGGAAGTTACTGGCGAAGATGTTCGTCGGGATGGCTTCCAACATTTGACCCTCGGGGCTAGGCGCCAATGTTGTGAATCACGAATGAACGGTCAAGAGATAGGGAAATCACTGAGCCGCGCCGCGGCTGCGGGTGTCGGCGGACGCGAGCCCCGCGAGCACGCCCCGCATGTAGGAGAACGACTGCTTCATTCCGGGCAGCGGGTCGTCGGCGTCGATCTCGTACTCGAGATTAACGTAGCCGGGATATCGCATTGCTCGCAGCTGCCGAAAGATCTCCACGATCGGGATCTTTCCTTCGCCAACGATGCACTGGCTCTCCATCACCTTGAGATCGCGGAGATCCTTGGCGTGCATGTCCAGGAGGCGCGCTCCGGCATCGGCGACGGCGCGCACGACATCGGTGCCGGTGCGCACAGTGTGGCCGACATCAATGCACAGCCCCATGCGCGGGTCCATCCCCTTGACGGCCTTGAGGACGTCGTACGGGGACGGGAAATTCTTGTCCTCCGGACCGTGATTATGGATGGCGATCTTGATGTTGTACTGCCTGGCGAACTTCTCGACGCGCGGCAGCACGCCTGGCTCACAAGTGCTTACCATCACCGGCATGCCCGCGGCTTTGGCGTAGTCGAAGTACTTCCGCACGCCGTCGTCGGTGTCGGTCTCGAAGGTGATCAGGCCGCCGCCTACTATGTGCAGCCCCGCGGCCTCGACCTCGGCTCGCGCCGCAGCGATCTCAGCCGGCGCCGCGTCGTACGGCAGGTGCACCGACTTGAGATTGATGTACGGCGTGCCGAGGGCTTTGGTCATTTCGATCGCCTTCGCGCGCGAGAAATTTCGGAGCGAATAGCTGGCGACACCGAGCTTGACGCCGCCATCGTCGATCGGCAGCAACGCGTCGGTGCGACGGCTCCCCGCGAGTGTCGCGCGGGCGGCCTCGGGTTTGGTGACGACCGCGCCGACAGCGCCGAGGGCGGTCACTTTGAGAAAGGTTCGGCGGGGCACGTCTTGATTGGGCATCGCTCTTTAGTGGCTGGTGAGGGCTGTTTTGGTCGGCATGCTGCCCCGCGCGCAAAAGGACGCGGGTATCGTCAGGGAAGGAGCATCTGCGACACCGTTCCGCATTAACTGGGCGCGGTATTGGTTCCAGCTCGTGAGCGTCGGAATGTGCAAATAGTCCGCAGGAATGACGCGAAGAAGATGTTGGGAGTGCTCGCGCGCATTGTCCGCCCACGCAAATCGTCCCGCCGCGCGCACTGCGTCGTAAATCGCGACGCGGTGCGCGGTGCCAACTTTGTCCTCGATCATTGCGAGCCTCAGGATTTGGTCCGACTGCGCGCGAGTGCAGGTCTGTTGCCAATAGAGGTAGTCGTGGACGACCGCGGGCAGCAGGTACGGACCGTTCTGCTGAATGATTGACTGAAGAGCGGGTGGTATGCTCGCGAGATCGGTCACGAAGCCGACTGGAACGACGACGCTATCCTTCGAAACTCCAACACGATAGATCAGCGGCTGCTTGACGATCCAGGTGCGCCCATCGGAAAAGGGCGTAAAATCCACGGGCTCGACCGGCACTTGCGCGAGTGCGCGGCGTGCCGGGATTGCTACCAACACCAGAATCGCGATCAAGATCAATCGAGTGCAGCGGAGCATAGACCTCCCGGGTTTATATTGTCGCGAAGAGGGCTGTTGCGGCAACCACCGGGATCTGGCTGTCCGAAGAAATGGGGCACGCGCGACCATAAGTTCCGGATAGCAGAGTTCTGGTCTACGCGCAATATTGCGGCAAGAACGCCGTCATTCATTATTCCACGCTGACATTCGAATGCTTCCGACTCTGATCCTGGTGGCGCGGTTCGCCGCGATGATGACCGCGCTGACTTACATCGGTCGCGAGAATCAGGTGAACGTTCGCATTCCCAGGATTGCGGCGACTGTGACCGTAGACGGTGCCCTCGACGAACCAGTATGGCAGCAGGCAGCCGTGCTCACTGGATTCTCGGAGTTCTCGCCGCACGACGGCATTCCCGCGGCCGATTCCACCCAGGTGCTCGTCTGGTAT
>JBGPHO010000116.1:0-7911 GCA_041484425.1 Gemmatimonadaceae bacterium | reverse complement strand
ATCGACAAACTGCTCGAGCAGATTCTGCTGCAGGCCGAAATCCTCGATCTCAAGGCGAATCCGAACCGAAGCGCCGCTGGCGCGGTGATCGAAGCGCAGCTCGATCCGGGAAAGGGCGCGATCGCGACGATCCTCGTCAGCAACGGCACCTTGCACGTTGGAGACGACTTCATCTGCGGCATGTACTCGGGCCGCGTGAGAGCGCTGCTCGACGAGCGTGGCCGCAACATCAAGGACGCGGGTCCGGCAATTCCGGCCCAGGTCCTCGGCATCGGCGGCGTTCCGATGGCAGGCGATCAATTCGTGGTCGTGGAAGATGCGATGGAGTCGCGCGAGATCGCACAGCGGCGCCAGCGTCTCGACCGCGAGGCGAAGAGCCGCCGCACCGCCAAGGGCGTCATCTCGCTCGAGGACTTCATGTCTCAGACGGCGCCGGGCCAGAAGCGGACGCTCCGCATTGTAATCAAGGCCGATCAGGGCGGTCCGGCAGAAGCACTGGCCGACTCGCTTGGCCAGCTTTCGAACGATGAGGTTTCGGTCGACGTCATCCACCGTGGTGTGGGTGCCATCACCGAAAGCGACATTCTGCTCGCGCGCGCTTCCGGGGCGATCATCGTCGGCTTCCACGTGCGGCCCGACAACAACGCCCGCGCCGCGGCCGAGCGCGAGGGCGTGGATATCAAGCTTTACAAGATCATCTACGAAGCGGTGGAGGACGTTCGCGCCGCGCTCGAAGGCATGCTTCGCCCCGAGGAGAAGGAAGTCGTGCTCGGCGAGGCCCAGGTTCGTGAGCTGTTCAAGGTTCCGAAGATGGGTGTCATTGCCGGCTGCTCGGTGCGCAGCGGAGTCATCAACCGCCAGGGCCGCGTTCGCGTGATCCGCGACGGAGTGGAGATCTACGACGGAGCCATCGCGTCGCTGCGCCGCTTCAAGGACGACGTCAAGGAAGTGCGCGAAGGATTCGAATGCGGAATCGGCGTCGAGAACTTCAACGACATCAAGGTGGGCGACGTGCTCGAGTGCTACAAGAAGGAGCAGGTGGCGCGGACGCTTACTATGGGGGAACTCACAGTTTCCTCACCTGCAATGTCTGGTTCGGGCCGCGTAACTGCTGCCGGACGTAGAGGCCCCGAGGGCGCTTCTGCGTAACACACGTCGAGCGGACCGCGTCGCCGAAGCGGTCCGCGTCGAGGTGGCGACATTCCTCACCGAATCGGTAAAGGACCCGCGCGTCGTCGGGTTCGTCACCGTCACCGGGGCCGAGGTCAGTCCCGACCTCCGCCACGCCCGCGTCTACGTGAGCGTGCTCGGCAGTGATACCGAGAAAAAAGCGACCTTCGACGGACTCGAGAGCGTTGCGTCGCACCTGCGCTCGCGCGTAGCGCGCGAGCTCCAGCTGCGGGTCGCCCCCGATATTCAGTTCAAGGAAGACGACACCATTGCTCGGGCCGCCCGCATCGAATCGCTTCTCGCTGACGTGAAGAGGCAGGACGCCGCCGCGGGCCGTGGTCGCGAACAAGACTGACCGCGGCTCTGAGTTCTCTGCGCCGACTCAGGGATTGTTGCTGGTAGACAAGCCCGCGGGCATGACGTCGCACGACGTCGTCCAGCACGTAAGACGCATTTACGGTGAGCGCAGCATCGGTCACCTCGGCACGCTCGATCCTTTCGCCACCGGGCTACTCGTTCTCCTCCTCGGACGGGCGACGCGCCTGGCGACCTTCATCGATGCCGAGCCCAAGGTTTACGAGGCGACAATCAAATTTGGAGAGGAGACCGACACGGACGACGCGACAGGGACAGTCATCCGCGCCGCGCCCATCCCGAGCGAGGCCGACGTCAGATCGGCAGTGCAATCGCTCACGGGCACCATCTCCCAGGTACCTCCCGCGTATTCGGCGAAGAGTGTTGATGGCACCCGAGCGTACGACGCGGCACGCCGAGGAGAGCCCCTCGATCTCGCAGCCGTGAATGTCACGGTACACAGCTGGGACCTGGGCAAGCTCAACGGAGATTCACTCTCGGCCGTGATCACCTGCAGTGGCGGGACCTACATTCGCGCGCTTGCCCGGGACCTCGGACGCCTCACCTCGTCCGCGGCGCACCTCGAACAGCTCCGCCGCACGCGTGCCGGCGAGTTCGATGTGCGGGAAGCGGCGACGCTGGAGAGCCTTGCCAACAGTCCTCCGCGCGTCAGAGCGCTGCGCGTCGTGCCGGATGCCTAGGCACATAGACGCGTCCGACGAGTCGGGGCTGCCGCCTTACGTGTCGGCCACGGTGATCACCGTCGGTACATTCGACGGCGTTCACCGCGGCCATCGCGACGTCGTCGAGCGACTCGTGGCGCGCTCGCACCATCTCAAGATCCCGAGCGTCCTCGTCACGTTCGAGCCGCATCCGCTCGAGATCGTGAATCCAGCGGCGGCTCCGCTCCTGCTCACCACGCGCGACGAGAAGGTGGAAGTCCTGGCCGAGACGGGCATCGATTATCTGGCCGTCGTGCCCTTTACCCCGGTGCTTGCCGCGTATTCTGCCGAGGATTTCGTCGAGCTCGTCCTCAGGCGCCGCTTCCGGCTTCGGGAGCTGCTGATCGGCTACGATCACGGCTTCGGCCGGCAGCGCGCGGGAAATGTTGGTGTATTGAAGACGCTCGGAGAGCGGGACGGCTTCCGGGTGGATGTGGTGGACCCCGTCTCGACGGCGGACGGACACTCGGTGTCTTCGACGTCAATCCGCCGTGCGGTTGCGGGAGGCGATCTGACACGCGCGGCTGAAGCCCTGGGGCGGCTCTACTCCGTGAGCGGCCGTGTCATCGAGGGAGCGCAGCGCGGCCGCAATATCGGATTTCCTACCTTGAACCTTGGACCGCCCCCGCCGAGGAAGCTTCTGCCGCCCGAAGGTGTATATGCGGTGCGCATTCAAACGGCGGCCGGCCCGGTTGGCGGGATGATGAATCTCGGACCACGGCCGACGTTTGGTGATTCGGCGACGTCGCTGGAGGTGCATTTATTCGATACCTCCGGCGATTTCTATGGCGCGCACGTTCGAATCGATTTCGTGGCCAGGCTTCGTGAGACGCGAAAGTTTGCGTCGGCGGAGCTGCTATCAAGGCAGCTCGCGCACGACGAGCGCGAGGCCAGAAACGCGTTGACTCTCCTTAATGTTCCCGGTAACCTTAAAGGCTAGTCCCGAAGTGCACCTTTTTCCCAACACCGCAGCATGAATCTGAGGTACCGGATTGCCATCATTTTGGGTCTCATCGCGGCGTCCTTCTGGACGTTGTTCCCACGGACGGTTGTAGAGCGCGTAAAGCGCAACGGCGAGTTCGTCTACGACACCGTCCGACGCGTTCCATTGAAGCGGGGTCTGGACCTTCAGGGAGGGATGTACCTCGCGCTCGAGGTCGATGAGTCGAAGGGCGTGGTTCCCGACAAGAGCAAGGCGATCGACAACGCGCTCAAGGTCGTGCGCAATCGTATCGACGAATTCGGCGTGTCCGAGCCAGTCGTCCAGAAGGCCGGCAACGACCGCATCATCGTCGAGCTGCCAGGGATCGACGATCCCCAGCGTGCTCAGGACGTGGTGCAGAAATCGGCCTTTCTGGAATTCCAGATAACGGACAAGACCCAGGCACTTGAGAAAGCGCTGCCGAGACTCGATGCGCTGCTCAAGGATGCGAAGGTCGTGGTCGCGGCTACGGCCCCTGGCGCCAAGAAAGACACGGCCAACGCCGGCCTCCAGTCTCTCTTTACGGCCGATACCTCGAAGAAGGCGGACAGCTCAAAAAAAACCGACAGCGCGGCAGCCGGCACAGCGGGAGGCCCCGGTGCCTTCTCGAAGCTGATCCAGCAGAGCGACATGCCGGGCGAATACTACGTCGCGCAGAGCGATGTCGGTTTGCTGACGCAATACCTCGCGATGCCGCAGGTCGCGGCCGCGCTTCCGCCCGCCAAGGTGATTCGCTGGAGCAGCGACACCGTGTCGATGAGCAATCGCGTCTACAGGCCGTTGTACGTTCTCGACGCCAAGCCGATCATCACTGGCGAGTATCTCACTGACGCCAAGCCGAACACGTCGCCAACGGAAGGGAACCTCGTCCAGTTTACGATGAACAACGAGGGTGCACGCCGCTTCCGCACCGAGACTTCGCGGCACATCAAGGACTTCATGGCGATCGTGCTCGACCAGCACGTCATGGGGCGACCACCGGTCATTCAGAGCGCAATCGGCGCGAACGGCCAGATCACCATGGGCGGCAAGGATCTTCAGGCGGCGCAGGATCTCGCACTCGTCTTGAGAGCGGGCTCGCTGCCCGTCCCGCTCAAGGTCGCGGATTGGCGGGTGATCGGCGCGAGTCTCGGCCAGGACTCCATTCACAAGAGCATCACCGCCGGCGCCATCGCGGTCGCCCTCGTCGTCGTTATCATGCTCGGCTACTATCGCTTCTCGGGCGCGCTGGCCGTGGCCGCGCTCGCCCTCTACATCCTGTACACGATGGCGGCACTGGCCGGATTCCAGGCGGTTCTCACCCTGCCGGGACTCGCGGGTTTCGTCCTCTCGATCGGAATAGCGGTCGACGCGAACGTCCTGATCTTCGAGCGAATACGCGAAGAGCTAGCTCACGGCAAGACGGTCCGCACGGCTATCGATGAAGGATTCCGTCACGCCATGAGCGCAATCGTCGACTCGAACGTGTCCACTGCTCTTACCGCGGCGGTTCTCTATCAATACGGCACCGGCCCAGTTCGCGGCTTCGCCGTAACGCTTCTCGCCGGTATCGCCGCCTCGATGATCACGTCGATCTTCGTGGTACGCACTTTTTACATGATCTGGCTGAATCGCTCGCGCGATGCCCAGACAAGCCTGAGCATCTGATGCTTCGAATTCTTCACGACACCAACTACGACTTCATCCGCTGGTGGAAGGTGATGGCGGCGATCACTGTCGCCTTCATCGTGCTGGGACTCGGGTCCCTCGCCATCAAGCCCCTCAACCTCAGCATCGAGTTCACAGGCGGGACGCTTATACAGCTGGAGTTCACGCAGCCGCCGGACGTTGGCGCGATTCGCTCGACGCTGGACCAGGCGGCAATCAAAGGAGCCGAGATCCAGCAGTTCGGGTCGAATCGCGAGTTCACGGTCCGGGCTCAGGACCCGGCAGCGGTCGCGTCGCAATCGAAGGGCGCTGAGGCCATCGCGGTTACCATCGAGAGGGTCCTGAAGCAGAAGTTTGGCGAGAACAGTCTCAAGGTCCGTCGGACGGAAGCCGTCGGTCCCCGCGTGGGAAGCGAGCTGAAGCGTGGAGCAATCATCGCGATCCTGCTGTCGTTCCTCATCACGCTCGTGTACCTGTCGATCCGGTTCGAGTGGCGATTCGCCACCGCGGCCGTCATCGCGACCAGTCACGACGTCTTCACGACGATCGCGTTTCTCAAGCTGATGCATCTGGAGATTTCGCTGACCGTCGTCGCGGGACTGCTGACAGTTCTGGGGTACTCCCTGAATGATACGATCATCATCTTCGACCGCGTCCGTGAGAACCTGCGGAAGGGAAGGAAGGAAACGCTCTACGAAACGTTGAATCGCTCCATCAACGAAACGCTGCCGAGGTCGGTGCTGACCCATGCCACCGTCTTCGCCGCGACGCTCTCGCTGCTCATTTTTGCGGGAGAAGTGATTCGTCCCTTCGCCTGGGTGATGGCGTTCGGAGTCGTCACGGGAACCTTCAGCTCGATTTACGTAGCAGCGCCGGTGCTCCTCTGGATCGAACGCAAATGGCCCCGCAGGACGAGCGTACGTCAATCTTCGTCGACAGCCACGCCCACCTCGCGGACGCGGCCTTCAGCGGCGACCGCGACGCGGTAATCTCGCGCGCCCGCGATGCGGGCGCGCTGGCGATCGTCTGCATCGGGGAGTCGCTCGCGGCGGCGGCGGTTGCCGCCCAGTGCGCCGCGGACAATCCCCGGTTCGTCTTTGCGACCGCCGGCATTCATCCCCACGACGCAGCGGCGTTTGACGCCGAGCGCGACCTCCCGAAGCTGCGCGCGTTGCTCGGGGATGCTGCCGTGGCGGTCGGCGAATGCGGACTCGACTACCACTACGACAATTCTCCACGTGAAGCCCAGCGCGGCGCGTTCTCGGCTCAGATCGCGCTCGCTGAAGAGATGGATAGGCCCGTGGTGGTGCACACTAGGGATGCCGAAGACGATACCCGCTCGATCATGCGGGACGCGCGGAGCGCCGGCGTTGTCGGCGTCCTTCATTGCTACACCGGATCCCACTCGCTGGCCGAGTTCGCGATCGACGCCGGCTGGTACATCTCGTTCAGTGGAATCGTGACGTTCAACAAATGGGCGGACGACGATCTGCTGCGGCTCGTGCCGCGCGATCGCTTGCTCGTCGAGTCCGATTCGCCGTACCTGGCGCCCGTTCCATTCCGGGGCAAGCGGAACGAGCCGGCGTGGGTCGCTCACACGCTCTCGAAGGTCGCGGCAACTCGAGGGGATGATCCGGTAGACCTTGGGCTGGCCACCTCCGCCAACGCTCGACGCCTTTTCGGTCTGGCCTTCGAAGCTCACTAGTGTGTAACATTCGCGCTTCACGCTGACTCTGCCGTTTACGGCAGCCGACGGAGAACTGGATGCCCATCAAGAAGATCAGCACCGAAAAAGCGCCCTCGGCGATCGGACCCTATTCGCAGGGGATCGTCGCCAACGGTTTTCTATTTACAGCGGGCCAGATTCCGCTCGACCCCGCCGCCGGCAAGATCGTCGAGGGCGGAATCGTCGAGCAGACAGAACAGGTAATGCGGAACCTTCAGGAGGTGCTTCGCGCCGCCGGAGCAACGTGGGGAGACGTGGTGAAGACGACGGTGTATCTCAGCGATCTCGCGCATTTCCCGACGGTCAACGAGGTGTACGGCAAATGGCTGGGCGATGCGCGCCCCGCCCGTTCCACCATTCAGGTGCCCGCCCTTCCGCGCGGCGCGATGGTCGAGATCGACGCGATCGCCGCTCTCGGCTCGAAGTAGCCGGCCGGAATCCCGTGTGAGTACGTCGAAAACTCGCGAGGAGCTTTTCAGGCTCACCGCGTTCGCGCGTTGCGCCGGTTGAGCGTCCAAAATGGGTCCGGGTGACCTATCCCGCGCGCTGGCCGCGCTCCCTGTAATGTCAGATCCAAGGCTGCTCGTCGGCAGAGAGACGTTCGACGACGCCGGGGTCTTCCGCCTGTCCGACGATCTGGCGCTCGTCCAGACGGTGGATTTCTTCGCGCCCATTGTCGACGATCCGTACGACTTCGGGCAGATCGCGGCGGCGAACGCGCTCTCGGATGTGTACGCGATGGGCGGCCAGCCGCTCACTGCGCTCAACATCGTCGCCTTTCCCACGAGCGCCTTGCCCCTCGACGTGCTGACTGGAATCCTGGCCGGCGGCCAGGACAAGGTGCACGAGGCCGGAGCGGTAATTGTCGGCGGACACACTGTCGTAGATACGGAGCTCAAATACGGCCTCGCGGTGACGGGCCGTGCCCACCCCGATTTTCTCCTCACCAATGCCGGCGCGCGTCCCGGCGATCAGCTCGTTCTGACCAAGCCGATCGGAAATGGAATTCTCGCCACGGCCGGGAAGCGAGGACAGCTCTCGGCAGAATCGCAACGCGCGATGATCGAGTCGATGAAAGCACTCAATGGTGTGGCGAGTCGTGCCGCGCTTGCTGTCGGTTCGCGCTGCGCTACGGACGTCACCGGCTTCGGCCTGCTGGGACACATGTCGCACATCGCTCGCGCCAGCAACGTTACGCTGCGGCTGGATCTCGACGCCATTCCACTTTTGCCGGGAGTACGGCAGGCTGTCCAGGCGGGATTCGTCACCGACGGCGCGAAGAGGAACGCGGATTATCTTCGCGATCTCGT
>JBGPHO010000115.1:0-8150 GCA_041484425.1 Gemmatimonadaceae bacterium | reverse complement strand
ATGACACTGATGCCCGCGCGCTCACGGGTTGCGATATCGTTCGTCCGCAGACTGGCGCGAGTAAACTCGCAGCGCGCCGACCAACTTTCCGAGAGGAACTCTGATGCGTCGATACATCCTGCTGCTGGCACTAGTCGCTGCACCTTCGCTCGCCGCGCAATCATCGCAATCATACGAGATCACGCACACCTACAACGTCGGCGGCGAGGGCGGCTGGGACTACGTTGTCCCCGACGCTCCCAATCACCGGGTGTTCATCGGCAGGCAGACACGGGTGATGGTGGTCGACATGAACAACGGACGCCTTATCGCCGAAGTCACCGGGATCCACGGAGCGCACGGCACCGCGGTGGCTCCGGGAACGGGCCACGGCTTCGCGACGTCGGGGAACGACAGCTCCATCGTCATGTTCGATCTCAAGACCTACCGGACGCTCGCCCGCATTCCAGCGGCGGAAGACGCGGATGCGATCATCTACGATCCCGCATCCAAGCGCATCTTCTCGTTCAACGGTGACGCCAACTCGTCGACCGTCGTCGATCCGCTCAAGGGGACACTGGTCACCAACATTCCGCTCGGCGGCAAGCCCGAATACGGGCAGTCGGCGCGGAACGGAAAGATCTACGTGAATCTCGTCGACAGCAGCCAGGTCGTGGAGATCGACGCCAGGATGCTGACAGTCACGCGCCGCTGGTCGACCGCGCCGTGCAAGAATCCTGTCTCGATGGCGATCGACACGCGGCACCAGAGATTGTTCAGCGGCTGCCGCAGCGGCGTGATGGCGATCTCGGATTACAAGAACGGCACGGTGGTGGCGACGGTTCCGATCGGCCAGGGCGTCGATGGCGCCGGCTACGACCCGGCACTTCGCGACGCGTATGCGTCAAACGGCGATGGGACGCTGACTGTGATTCATCAGGATGCACCCGACAAGTACCACGTCGCCGAGACAGTCAAGACAGGCGAGCGCGGTCGTAACATGGGACTCGATCCGGCATCACACCGGATCTACGTCGTCTCCGCCAAGTTCGGCCCGGTGCCGGATTCGACCGCGACAAACCCCAGGCGGCGGCCGCCCATACTTCCGGGGTCGTTCATGGTGATCGTCGTGGAGCCGACGGGGTCACACTAGAGGACCGGAAAGAAAAAAACAACTGCGAGAAGAGCTAGGTAGGGGGTGCGAGGTGCTGGGTGCGAGGTCTGAGGTAAGGCGCCACACATCGCGCTTCTACCTCCAACCTCATACCCTAGCACCTCGCACCACCTACCTTACTCTTCTCGCAGTTGCAGTTAAAGTTGCGCACGGACCCAGTAGCAAACAGTGTCGAGCGCCTTCTCCCAGATCGAAAACCGCCGCAGATCCTCGCTAGTCACGCGCCTCGCGCGCTCGATGTCTCTCACGAACGCCTCCTCCATCCGCGCCGCGATTCGGCGGTCGAGCGCGACCACTCCGAACTCGGCGTTGAGCGCGAAAGAGCGGGGGTCGAAGTTGATGGAGCCAATCGAAGTCACGGCGCCATCGACCACGACCGTCTTGGCGTGAATCATCGTCGGCTGGAATTCGTACAGCTCGACATTCCCGCGGAGAAGCGCGTGCCACGTCCGACGCCCGGCGCGACGCACCGCCGGCTGATCGTGATACTGGCCCGGCACGAGGATCTTCACGTCCACGCCGCGCGCCTTCGCATCGGCAAGTGCCTTGATGAACGGCGGCGTCGGAATGAAGTAGGCATTCGTAATCCACAACCGCCTGCTCGAGCCGGCGATCAACGCCGCCATGGACCGCCGAGCGTCACTCGTCGCGTTCGTCGGGTTGCTCTGAATGGCGCAGATGCCCACGCCGCCAGCTCGAGCCAGAATTGGAAAGACCCTCTCTCCAATAGGAAGCTCTCCCGTCGCCTCGTTCCAGGTGTCGACGAACGCAGCCTGAACCACTGCGACCGCCGGTCCCGTGATGCTCACGTGCGTGTCGCGCCAGTGACCGGGTGAATCTCCGTTTCCGTCCCATTCGTCAGCGATGCCCACTCCACCGGTGAACGCGAGCTTGCCGTCGATGATGAGGAGCTTCCGGTGGCTTCGGTGGTTGTACTTCGCCCAGTTGAACCACTGGATCGGACGGAACCAGCGAACCTTACATCCGGCCTCGCGCATTTGGTTGATGAGTACCGGTGGAATAGTTTTGCTGCCCCTGCTATCGAGGACAACCCGCACGTCGACCCCGCGCCGCGCCGCCGCGGAGAGAGCATCAGCAAAGCTCTTTGGCACACGACCGGATTCGTAGATGAAGGTCGAGAAGTGGATGCTGTCGCGGGCGGCCGCCATCGCATCGAACAGTGCGGGAAATATCTCGACCCCGTTCTGGAGAAGAGTCATCTCGTTGCCGCCCAGAACGTGCTGGGCGACTCCACCCGCGAGCGCGCGCATGAAAGCGTCAGCATCCTTCTCGATCGACGGCACGGAGACGATCGCGTCGTCGCGGTTGGCTTCGGCGTTGACGATCACGGTGAGGTAGACGAACCCGGCGGCGCCGAGCGTCAGGAGGACCGCGAGGATCGTCAAAATTGAAGTAAGCAAGGTTCAGTTGACCTCGAGACCGTGGCCTGCAAACAGAAAAACCAACTGCGAGAAGAACAAGGTGAGAGGTGAAAGGTGATAGGTGTCAGGTATCAGGTTGGTCGAGGCGTCTCGGAGCGATGCTGGCAACATTCACGGTTGAATCTGAGACGCGCCTCAGTAGTCCGCTCAACATCTTTCTGACTTCTATCGTTTGGGTGACCAGCGATGCAAAATCGTTGACACCGATGACTCCCGTGTCGCGGCCGAGGATTAAGTGGTAGTGCAGCTCGGAGGCGGAGTTCGCTGCATACCGTAAGAACCGAGCGAATTCACGCCGGCTTTCCTGACCGCATCCCTCCACGATGTTAGTAGGAATGGACATCGCAGCCCGGACCATTTGACTCCGAAGGGCCGCGTTGCTCTGACCGCGAATTCCGCTTGCCGTTCGATGAACCGCGAGGGCGAGCGCGTGTCCCTTACGCCAGACATGCAACTTTCTAAAGTCGCTCATGCCTCACAATGAGCGGCGCGGCCTCCTATGTAGACATCTTTCCGACGCCTGTTCCACTCTTCTGATCCCTGCCGACCGACTCAAATCTTGCCGATGCACCCGCGTGTTCTTACCTGAAACCTGGCACCTACTACCTTAAACCTCTCACCTTGTTCTTCTCTCTGTTGCAGTCGACCTGCGTTACGTCAGCGGCTCCAGCTTAGCCCCCGGAATCTCAAACCTGAACACGCTCCCCCCGCCGACCCTGTCCGCGTAACTGACGCTGCCCCCCTGCGCCTCAGCAAGCTGACGCGCGATCGAGAGCCCCAGCCCCGCCGCCCCCGAATCCGCCGCCGCGCCATTGGGCCGATAGAACGAGTCGAATATCCGCTCGCGCTCCGAGACCGGAACCCCGGGCCCGCGGTCGGCGATCTCGAAGGCCAGCGCGCCGTTCGATTGCGTTACGGTGATCGTCACGGGCGCATCGCGCGAGCAGCGCAGCGCGTTGTCGACGAGATTCGTCATCACCCGCAGAGACTGCACGAAATCGAAAGTGCCAAGCAGCGCCGGCTGGGAATAGTCGATGACCGTCTCGATGCGTTTCGCGTCGGGTACTCCCGAGAACTGGCGTATTGTCGCGCCCAGCAGATCCTCCGCCGTGTTGACCTCCGGGTTCATCGTGAACGCGCCGGCCTTGAGTCGCGAGAGATCGAGCACGTCGGCTACCATCTTGCCGAGCCTGTCCGCCTGCCCCACGATGATCTCGGCGTGCCCGTGCGCGCGGGAGCCATCGGCCTGAATGTCCTGCGCCAGCGCGCGTATCGCCGTGAGCGGCGTCCTCAGGTCATGCGACACCGACGCCAGCAGGATGTCCTTGAGGCGGCTCGCCTCCCTCAGCGCTTCGGCGTGACGCACCTCTGCCGAAAGTGCCTCGATCTCCTCGGCGTGCTTACGCGCGCGCTCGGCCTCGGCGTTCGCCCTCGCCAGCAGGTAATTCGCCACCAGCGCGGTGGACAGAAACGACACCAGCGCCAGAACATCGAGCGGCTCGTTCACGGTGAGCGTGTCGAATGGCGGCTGAAAGAAATAATTGATCGCGAGGAGGCCGATGAACGCGACGAAGATTCCGAGCCACCGCTCGCCCCCGGCGGTGGCGCCGAGGACGATGAGTATGTACACGAACGCGGCGTGGGCCTGCTCGATGTTCGGCCTCGCGTCTCGCATGACGAACGTCGACAGCACCAGAATGCCAAGCCAGAGAGCCCAGTCGATGTACCTGACCGCCCTCGACGTCACGGCGTCAAAATGAAGCGATAGCCCACACCCGGTTCGGTGATGACGAGCCGCGGATCGGCGGGATTCAACTCAATCTTGCGGCGGAGGTTGGTCACGTGAACGCGCAGGTACAGTCTCGCATCGCCGAATGAGCGTTTCCAGACCGCCGCGAAGATCTGCTGGTGTGTGAACACCCGTCCCGGATCGGACACGAGAACCGCAAGCAACGCCCACTCGATTGGCGTCAGGCGTATCACGACGTTGTCGCGTGACGCCTGACGACGATGGAGATCGATCGCCAGTCCATCGGCCACGATCACGCCGTACTGCGAACGCGGTGCGCGCGATCGGCGCAGCTGCGCCGAGACGCGCGCAGCGAGCTCATGTGTCGAGAACGGCTTCGTGACGTAGTCGTCCGCACCGGCGTTGAGTAGCGCGACCGTATCCGATTCGCCGTGACGTGCGGTCAGCACGATGATCGGCGCGGCAGTCGTAGCTCTGATGCGCCTGCACACGTCGAGTCCATCGATGTCGGGAAGACCCAGATCGAGAATGATCAGGTCGGGACGCGAGCTATCGACTGCGCCGACGCCGGCCGCCCCGGTGGATGCTTCGATGATGGACGGATGGTGATCGCGAAGCGCGGCGCTCACCGCACGCCTGATATCCACTTCGTCCTCGATGACGAGGAGTCGATAATGCTCGGCCGCGACGCTCATCAAGCCGTTCCCGGCATCGGGTTGACCGTCATTCCGGGATTGAAGACGATTTGTGTGAGCGAGCATCCCACCAGTCCGAGGGTGACAAATGAACTGTAGGAGTGGTTCGCGCGTTCGGCAATGCTGTTGGTGCGGAGGAAGACCGGAGTATCCACGTCAACACTCTCGGGAAGCCGATCGTATGAAAGACTAAGGTAGAGATACAATTCCACGACTCGGTATTAAGAAACTGCTAAGATCGCGCTGCAGCACTCGCTCAACTTTGCACGCCTGCTACACTCTCGGGTGAGGGGAGGCTGGTCCGAGTTCCTACAGGCGCACGAGCCAACTGAATGACGGGATTCCACTCTTTGCAATGCACCGTGAAGCAGCTGGAATGGTTGAGCTCGTGTTGCTTGTGGGGCTCGGATGCAGCACTTCTCCCACAGCTCCGCTGGTTGCGGGACCAGCGGGGATCTGGGAGCCGGTGGGTGTGCATGGTGCCTTGCTCCCTGCCGTGATCACGTCGGCGCTACTGCCAGCAGATGGTCGGCGAGGCCATTCTGCTCCGCGCCAATCATACGTAAGCAATGTTCACGGTCGAAAGTTTTTCACCGGGAGCATTCCATCTGCCGCCGCCGACACCGTCTGCAACCTTGGCACTGGAGCACGGCGAGCGGCAATCTGGTCAAGGGGGACACTGTCGCAATGTTCGAGAATCTAAGTCTTCCACATCTGCTGATGGTTCTCGCGGTGGCGATTCTCGTGTTCGGGCCCAAGCGTATTCCGGAGATCGCGGGCTCGATGGGGAAGGGCATACGCGAGTTCAAGCGGCACATCAGCGGGGCGACTGGTAACGAGAGCATGGCCGAGAGCTCCGCACATTCGCAATCCGTGACTAGCGAACGACAGTTCGAGCCGCCAACCAATGTGTCGAGCACCAGCGCGCCCAAGTCGAACGGGCGGGGAGAGCCCAAGCGGCTTCTCGACGGACACGCACCCCGAGATCCCAATGCCCAATAAACTGGAAGACGATGTCCGCACCGCGTTCGACCGTGCTATAGAAGGCGCCGCTTCGCCCGAAGTGCTGCTTACGGCGGTTCGCGTTCTCGTGCGCGATCTCAAGAGGGAAGGGCGGCCACCGGAAGATGTCATCGTCACGATCAAGAATCTGTGCGGGCTGTCCCGTATGACCGTTGCGGCGGACACCGACTCGAGCGTGGACTTCTCGGATAGCAAGAAGATTTCCGATACCGTGGTGAGGACCGCCATCGACGAGTACTACACGGGAAGAAGTCTGACTTGGCGACGACCGTGGAAGGGGTACTCCGAGGAGCTCGAAGATGGAAGCAAGGTAGGCGAGACGGCTCCAACGGAAAACGACCGGCCGGGGTCAACTGCATAAAGGACCAGAAGACAACCGGCCCAAGGCCAATCAGCGTTAAACCCCATTGCTCCCGGTAGTCTTCTATGTCGTTCAGTTACGACAAACCCTTCCAGGCACAATACAGCCGAAGTTCCACACAAACCCCGTGTAGATGGCTTTAGGTTGGGGTCCGGTTATCGGCGCGATGATGCCGGCATCGAATGCGAGCCACTCGCGCGCGAGATACGTCGGACCGATGAGGAGCGCGGCGATGCCCTTGGTGGCAAGTGGCCCGGTCGTGCGCGGATAGCCGAAAACCTCGACGGTTGCGCCGACCGGCCCGCTCAGTGGGAATCCGAACGACGCGGTCCAGATACCGGCCGTCTTCGGCGTCGTCGTTCCGTCGCCGCCCCTGCGCGTCTGACCGACATTCAGATCCATCGCGACGGGCCCGAGCTGATGGCTCGAGATCAGCAGTAACGAAAAGTCCGTCGTCCCGGTTCCGGCTCCGCTCTGCGATGCCGTGGGCAGCTTGATCGCCGGCAGAATGGCGAAATCTCCGAGTATGGGGTCATCGTCGACGATGCGATACTTGACTCCAACCGTGACGTCGCCCGCCGCAAAAGAATCTCCTCCGATTGCGCGGTCCGATATGATGTTGACGAGAAGATTCAGCTGTGCCCGCGAGCCGAGGCCGATTTTGAGATTCGTGGGAGCGAGGAATGTTCGAGTTCCATCGGGCGCCTTATCCCATTCGCCCCCTTCCTCCAGCTCCACAAACCCCCGCGCCACGGTGCCCGCGTGGGTTGCGACGGTCGGACGCTCGGGTTGAACCGCATGCGGATCTCGAGCTGTCGAATCTCTCGTGGATTGAGCGTGCGCCCGGTTCCGGTCCGCGGATTCCCGGAAGCCACTGGATGCCACCGAAGCGTTGGCAATCGCAATCACTTTCGCCGAGACGAACGCGTTTCGATCGAGCGGCTCCGGATAATTCGCGACTACCTGGGCACCGAGGTCCGCGGGAGTCGCGAGAGCTGCCAGCGCGACCGAGCAGGCATTCAGGGCAAGAGTCCGGTACATGGTCGCCTATAGAATACGGTGGAGATGAGGGTTTCTAAACTGCGGGAAGAACAAGGTGCGAGGTAACTGGTAATAGGTGTCAGGTACCGGGTAAACCTGACACCTCGTGCCTACCACCTTATACCTCTCACCTTGTTCAGTTCGCAGTTGTTTTTCCCCCCTGACTTGTCCGGTTCGCAGTTTTTTTCCTGGCTCGTCCTGTTCCCAGTTGGCTTCCCTGCCCGGAGTGCGAGGTACTAGACGCCAGTTGCGAGGTTAGTCGCCGTCGGAGTGCGCGCCAAAATCCAACGAACCGCGCCCCTCTGGAATCCGCAACACCGCGGCGACAACTTTCGCAACTACAAGATCTCCTTTCGTAAAGAGTGACATCTTCCCCCGGTACCTCGATGAAACAGCTCATTAGACATCGCCTCGCCCTCTCGCCTCTGCTATTCGCCGCGGTCGTCGCGGGCGCGTGCGTGCCGTCGATTATTAGATCGCGAAGCGCTCCCGCGCCCGCAGCCGGGGGAAGCAATCCGTTTTTCGTCGAGAGCACGCTACCGTATCATGCACCTCGATTCGATCTGATCCGCAACGAGCATTACCAGCCCGCTCTCGAGGAGGGAATGCGACAGCAGCTGGCCGAGATCGATGCGATCGCCAAGCAGACAGCGGCGCCGACGTTCGACAACACCATTGTGGCGAT